>NZ_CEZLMY010000173.1:0-7542 GCF_983033635.1 Psychromonas sp.
GATTTTATCCTTGTGCTTTGCCATTGTTACCGTTCATGCCGGAGGACCGGCCATGAAAGAAGATAACACCGAAAAAATTCCTATTTTTAAGTCGCGTAACTTAAAAATGAAAGACGATATTCATCGTGTTTCAATAGGCAATTCCAATATAGCCGATATTCTTATTTTAAGAGTTGATGAGCTTTATGTCGTGGGTAAAGCGTTAGGAACAACCAATGTTATGGTTTGGGACAAAAACGACAAAATAATAGATATTATTAATTTGGAAGTTACCCATGATCTGAACAGTTTACGCGAACGATTTTATCATTACCTGCCTGATCAAAAGATAGGCATTGAATCTTCTCAAGGCCAATTAGTGTTAAGTGGGGAAACATCTTCCCTGGAAAAAATGAACTTAGCCCTTGAACTTGCCAGAGGATATTCAGACACGGCAACAGTAGGTAAAAGAAAAAGCGAAGTGCTAAACATGCTGTCCGTCGGTGGTGGTCATCAGGTTATGCTTGAAGTGACTGTTGCTGAAGTTCAAAGTGAGGTTGCTCGCAAATTAGACTCTAAAATGCTATTGGCCTTTGACGGCAATAATGGTGGTGGGGGCATTATCAATGGCGGAGATCTCTTTAGTTCGCTCGGTGCATCTGCCGGAATCGCTCAAGGGATTTTTGGTAGCTATATTGGCGGAGATACCCTGTTCAGTTTTGCTTTTGAGATTGCCAAACAACATGGGTTGGCGAAAGTATTGGCAGAGCCAAATATTACCGCGCTGAGTGGTCAGCAAGCGCAATTTTTATCTGGTGGTGAATTTCCAATTCCGGTACCTAATGAGGATGGAGTAACCATTGAATATCGGGAGTTTGGTGTTGGGGTTACCTTTGTACCCACAGTATTAGATTCCGGAAAAATCAATCTCAACCTAAAAGTAATGGTCAGTGAATTAAGCTCTGCTAATACGCTTGCAATTACAGATGCTGCGACTGATTCCAGTTATATTGTGCCTTCCCTTGTTAAAAGAACAACGTCAACCACTGTTGAGTTAGGTGATGGTCAAACCATTGCTATTGGTGGTCTGATCAGTGATAACTTCAGAGAAACCGTTGATAAATTACCCGGCTTAGGAGATATCCCTATTCTTGGGCAGCTATTCCGCAGTCAAGAGTATATCAAAGGTCAAACCGAACTGGTGATTATGGTCACCCCAAGGCTTGTCCGCCCATTCAATAAAGAGGGGGTTGCCCTGCCGACTGATAATTTCGTCGCCTCAGGAGATATGAGTTTTTATCTGTTAGGTAAAATGACAGAGCGTAAAGAAAATGACTCTGCAGACAAATCGCCTAATCAAGTTGAGGATGTTAACGATGATCTGTTACCGGATAGCGGTGGAACTCAAGAAAAATATGGTCATGAATTAAGTACAGATAAAACAGAGGGCTAACTGATGAAAACAATTAAAAAGTCAATACTTCTGATCTCATTGATTATCGCTATTTCTGCTTGCAGTGTGGATCAGCAGCACGAAATATCAGGCACTTATGCCGATATTAATCAGATGCAAACTTTAGATCCTATGGCAGCAGAAAATAACGCTGGTGTCGTCAACTCCTTAGAAGGAAATGTCGGCAAAAAGGTTATGACTGGATACCAGGAAACTACCTATTCAGCGAAAGAAGGTCGTGTTATCCCCACTCTACAATAGAGGTGGAAAGTAAACAGGAAGGCAATATATGGCTAATAATTTAAAGCGTAAGCGTGGTCAATTACTAAAAAAACAGCAGGGTAATATCTTAGTAATGTTTACCATAGGCTTATTTGTTTTAATCGCTATGGCAGCCTTGGCGATAGATAGCGGGCATCTACTGCTAAATAAAAGTCGTCTGCAAAACTTATCTGATGCTGCGGCTCTACATGCGGCGAAAACCTTAGATGACGGTGGCAGCCATATAGACGCAAGAGTAGCTGTGATTCAAATTTTAGCTTTGAATATTGCTCACAGTGATAATTTTGAAATTAATGACGCGCTTAATCTGTTGTCCGTGGATACTTCTGCGACGCAAGTAACCGCGCAGATAAATGTTGATTTTTCAGAGAAACCCGATCCATTTATAAGTTCTAGCAGCGATGATGCGGATTATGTAAAGGTTGTGATTCGTAACCTTAATTTAAATAATTTTCTGGCGGATATACTAAATTTCTCAAAACGGGTATCAGCGACCTCGTTAGCTGGACCGAGCACTGCTGTTGTTGAATGCCCTAAAAATTTAGTACCTATGCTAGTTTGCGGTGATCCAGTGGCAGAGGCTGCGGAAGTACCAGATAACCCAGACACTATTTATGGACTACCTTTAAATAAATTGTATTTGATGAAAATAGGCTCAAATAGCAATTCACCGATTGGACCGGGTAATTTCCAATTGATTCGTTTGGGTGATAATAGTGGTGGTGCAGATATAAGAGATGCAATGGCGGGAGAAGCCTTTAATTCCGAAAATTGTTTTTCCACAGCCGGAGTGGGAAGTCTGGTACCTACCGAACCGGGTAATACTGTCGGGCCATCGGGGCAAGGAATAAATACACGAATGGGATCTTGGCAGGGGCCGGTGAATTCAACCGACCATCCAAGAGATTGGAATATATGTCAGGGACCACAGATAGAGCTTGATGCAAGTGATGCTATTTCGACAGAGATGGCAGGCAATGCTTATCGTTATAGTATAGTTGATGTAAATGGCGTTAGAGTTAACCAATATGAACAGGATATAGAGAATGGTTTTTGTTCTGATACTGAAAATGGTGACCCAATTATCATTCCTAATGCTATAAATGACACTCCTCCGAATGAAAATGAGCGAAGAATATTAAATGTTGTTATTGGAGATTGTAGCGGCAAAAATCATGGTGCATCAGACATTCCCTATATGGGACTTGGTTGCTTTTTCTTATCACAGGATATGATTTCAGGCGGACAGAATGCCTATATTGTCGGTGAATTTCTTTTTGATTGTTCAGTAGAGGGCATACCGGAAGGTGTGGCTGAGGACAACCCCGGCCCTTATACCATAGTGCTTTATCATGTACCTGGCAGTAAGGATTCTTAGGAGGAAGTATGCTTAAGTTAAAGAGAAAGCAAAAAGGATTGGCTGCGATAGAGCTGACTTTAATACTGCCCATTATGTTGCTGCTATTATATGCGACCGTTGAATTTTCCCGGCTGCTTTATCAATATAATGCCTTAACACAGGTAGTTAGAGATGCATCGAGATACATTAGTAATAATGCTCGACCAGGCTCAACCGAGGATATTGATATTACGGCGGGAACGTCAGGCAATGCAACCGCTCTTTTAAGGTATGGTCAATTTAACAGTGCTACGCAGGTATTACCGAATCTAGCGGCTGCGACCATTACTATTACAGTTTCAGGTGAATTTATAACGTTAACTGTTAGTTATCCTTGGCAGCCGATATTTGGGAGCAGCTTACCATCCTTTGTAAGCGATGCTAGTTTTGACTTAAGCTTTCCTCTAATTACGCGCTATACTATGAGGGCATTATAATGCTTTATAAAAACAGGGCCAAAGGGGTTTATAGCGTCGAGTTTGCCATCGTTGCCTCACTGTTTTTTATTCTGTTTTTTGCGGTAATTGAATTCGCCAGATTAATGTATACATGGAATGTACTGACTGAAGTTTCCCGGCGTGGTGCCCGATTGGCAACTGTATGTAATTTATTAACCGATACGGGCAATCCGCAATCAATTGCTCAACCTGCAGGGGTCTTAAGTGCTGCAACATTTGGCAGCAGCAATATTATCCCTAACTTAGCGTCGGCGAACCTTCATATCAGTTATTTACAATACGATGGTAGCGCGGCCACTACTTTTACTGAAATTCGTCTCGTGCGAGCTGAAATAGTGAATTATCAGCATGAATTATTAATTCCCTTTTTCTCTGTCACGCTAAACTCGCCAAGTTTTTCAACTACCTTGCCACGAGAAAGCCTTGGTGTAACAAGAGATACATATACAATTTGCTGGTAATGGCATTTAACTTTCAGGGTTATTTAATATGGAAAAAAACATTTTAAAAATATCACCCCTATCAAAAGAGCAAACAGACACTTCCCCCGGTTTTATTGATAAGGATGAATTAAAAATGTCATTCCCTTTTTTGGTGAATAGCTTACTGGTTTGTGCTGATCTACATTTTAGAGAGCAGATTAGTGAATATTTCTCTGAAGTAAAAAACCTAATTTTGAAAGTGGCACCTAAAATCTCTTTAATTAATAGTGAAACTCAAATTGTGCTGTTAGTTTACTGTGGTGATGAGCAGCAAATTTTTACAGATATGGAAAAGTCTGCTGCACAAAATATTCCGACCATATTAATTGGTGATAATATTTCTGCTGCGATGATGCGAAAAGCGATTCAATATCAAGTTAAGGACTTTATTCCGTTAGAGCATTTTAGTGATGAAATTGGCCCTGCCTTATCGAAATTGGTGGTGCAAATTTCAGCCAATATTAAAATGGCGCCAGTGGTCAGCGTTATTAATGGTAAAGGTGGCTGCGGAGCAAGTTTTATTACCGATTGTATAGGTCAGATTTGCGCGCAAAAAAGCAATGACAATATTGTTTTATTTGATGCTGATTTTCACCATGGCAGCTTGGCGGATAGTTTAGATGTCGACCCAGAATATTATCTGACAGATGCATTACAAGAGGTGCAGGAATTAGATGCGCTAGCGATTAAATCTATGATGTGTTCAAATGGTAATTTGAGTTTGCTGCCTGTTAAACCATATTCTCATCTATCTGATTTGGTTGATATAAACCATTATGATTTAAGTTTGTTGATAAATAAAATCCGCTTGAGTTACCAGTTGCTTATCGTTGATTTTTCCAGAGGATTAGAAGCACACAGCCTGCCAATACTTGATATTTCCGATGTTATTTTAGTGGTAGTACAACAAAATATTGTCAGCATTCGAGAAGCGAGAGCGTTAGTTTCCGAAATGAAAATTCGCTTGGGAATAAAACCTGAGCGGATTCATTTAATAGTGAACCGATTTTCAAAGAAACATAGCAGCATTAGTGTTGCGGAGATAAAAGAAGCGGTTGGTGTCGAATCTGCTCTTGTTATTCATAATAATTATGAGCTTGCGAGTGCGTGTACCGATTTGGGAAAACCCCTGCTACAGGTCCATAATTCACAACAAATAAAGCAGGATATTGAACAGATAGTGTCTGACTTCTTGCCTGTTTCTATTAACATAAAAGAGCATTCTACTAGCTTCTGGTCTCTCTTTTCGCTCAATTCTAATAAGGAATAAATATGGAATCCTTACAAAAAACAGGGCAACCGCAATATGATGTAATTAATCAACAAGATTTGGAAATTAAACAAGATACCTTTGCAAAATTGTTAAAAATGTTAGATTTATCTGTTTTAGAAACGCTGGATGAGCATACTGCCAGGCAACAGATTACTGAAATATGCCATCAATTACTTAATGAAATATCCAGACCGTTAAACTTACTCTCTCGACAAAAAATCATAAAATTAATCATTGATGAGGTATTAGGTTTAGGTCCATTAGAAACCCTGTTAGCAGATACAACCATTTCCGATATTTTGGTGAATAATTATGACAGTATCTATGTCGAACGGTTTGGTAAGTTAGAAAAAGTCCCGGTAACTTTTTATGATAATCGCCATCTGCTCAATATTATTGATCGCATTGTATCGAGTGTTGGTCGAAGAATTGATGAATCATCGCCAATGGTAGATGCCCGTCTGCAGGATGGCTCGAGGGTTAATGCCATTATTCCGCCTCTGGCTTTAGATGGTCCCTGTTTATCTATTCGTCGGTTTACCGTAGATAAGTTAACCTCTGAACAACTTATTGCCTATGGTTCGATGAATAAAGAGATTGGCCAATTTATTAATGCCATTGTCTTGGGCAAATTAAATGTACTGATATCTGGTGGTACGGGCAGTGGTAAAACAACACTGCTCAATATTTTATCCGGTTTTATTCCAGAAAATGAACGCATTATTACCATTGAAGATTCAGCAGAATTACAGCTTCAGCAACCGCATACAGTGAGGCTTGAAACACGCATCGCCAATATTGAAGGTAAAGGCGAAGTATTGCAGCGAGATTTGGTGAAAAACAGTTTACGGATGCGTCCAGACAGAATTGTAATTGGTGAGGTCAGGGGGGCTGAAGCAATTGATATGCTTGCTGCTATGAATACCGGCCATGAAGGCTCTTTAACAACTTTGCATGCAAACAATCCAAGGGATGCATTAGGCAGAATGGAAAATATGGTGTGCATGGCCGGTTTTGATATGCCGATTCATAATATTCGCTCCCAAATCGCATCGGCGATCAATGTAGTTATTCAGTTGCAGCGCCAGGAAGACGGGTGCAGACGTATAACGAGTGTGCAGGAAATTAACGGCATGGAAGGTGATGTCATCACCATGTCTGAAATTTTTAAATTTACAAGAACCGGTAAAGATGCTGATGGGAATATTCTCGGCGACTATACTGCCACTGGCGTAATTCCTAATTTCAATAACCAGCTTAAGTTGAAAGGTATTAATTTACCAAACTCTATTTTTGGCGCAGATTTTAATATGGCTAATTTCTAGGAGGCAATATGAGTAATGAGTATTGGTTTTTAATTTTAATATTTTCAGCCGTGATTTTTTTATCTCAGTCTTTACTTGTCTCAGTTTACAGTCCTCAAAGGACTAAAACGCGCTTATTAAAAAAGCATCTTAAAGGGATTTCCGATGGTGAAACCGCGCAGCAGGTAGATTTAGTGCTTAATAAAAAATTAGAAAAATTGCCAAGCTTCTTTAGAGCATTGGAAGAAATTGAATTTGTTAAAGATATTACCTATAAGTTGCAATTAGCCGGTTATAAAATATTCGGTCATCAATATCTGTTTTTTGCTTTATTCACCGCGGTCGCTTTTGCGCCTTTAGTTTGGTATTTCATCCTGGATCCACTGTTTGTACTTTTCAGCATTTTTATTGTTTTCTTTGTGTTTTATATCAAATTGAATAGAGATATAAATAACCGTCTTGAAAAGATTGAAGAACAGTTCCCTGAAGCGCTTGATGTACTGAAAAGAGGGTTACAGGCTGGTTATGCCTTCTCTGAAGCGTTAAAACTTGTTTACGAAGAAACCCAAGGTGATTTATCCAAAGAATTTTATATTTTATTTAATCAAATAAATTTTGGTACTGATATTAGAACATCGCTTTTATTATTTGTACAACGGGTCCCTATAACTTCGGCAATGGCTTTTGCCAGTGCGGTGAGTATTCAAAAGGAAACCGGCGGTAATTTAGCTGAAAAAATTGAATCGCTTTCTAATGTTATTAGGCAGCGGTTCACTTTTAAACGCCGGGTTAGAACCCTTTCAGCTGAAGGTCGCCTTTCCGGCTGGGTGTTAGTGCTGACACCTTTTGTACTTTTTGCTGTGCTATATATCGCCTCTCCTGCTTATGTTGCAACATTAACCAGTACCCCGG
>NZ_CEZLMY010000174.1:0-7542 GCF_983033635.1 Psychromonas sp.
CCTGATAGGGTGACTCGGGTGAGACTTTTATCTCACCCTATTCAAAAAGAACTGCTATTTAACAACAGGACTGATTTTCATCAAAAAATAGGACAAGTACAATGAATAAAACCCGTTAAACACCGTAGTATGCATCAGTTAACTCGCCAACAACTGCATCTTTAATAAATTCTCTCTCTGCTAACCAACCAATAAAAGCACTACGATCATCTTCTGAAGCACTGCCATAACGATCAAATGCACTAATGAAAACAGAAAATGTTTGAGAGCCCCCAGCACCGCCCAAAATTAAATTTCTTGATTCAACAAAATTGATTATCTCAGTAAAAAAAGAATCAAATGTGCACTCGTCCAAATCAGCAAATTTAAATGAAACTTCAAAGCCTAATACCGCATATTCACCCACATATAACTTTTTACGAAGTCGGCGGCTTCTCTTTACTTGTTCAATCGTTTTCATAGTTCCTCTTAGATTAATAATTTTATTAACAATATAAGCACTGCATCAAAAATGAGGCTCAGAGTCAATCTGTCTAATGACGCGATTCTAGCTAATTTCAAGCAAATAGCATTCTATTTATAACGGATAAAACATAAAAACGAGCTGTAGCGCTCATTTGATAATATTTTATTTTTCAGTGCTAATAATAAAACATGCGCAAAGCTGGTCAAATTTTATGCATTCAGCTAGCCGCAAGTTTTTTTAGCTCGATACAGTGCTAAACTGAGAGATATATTGACACCGCTCATCTGTGTTTTTATGGTGAGGATGATTTTTTATAAGGATATTATTATGAAAGCAACATATCTATCAGCTCTTCTGCCCGGCTTGTTATTACTGGGTGGCTGCAATGATGCTGAAACTGAAGTATGCCGTTATTATGTTCAACAGGATTTAGATTCAGGCAATTATCTATCTGCAATTGAACGCATTGAAGATGCCAGTTGTCAGGCTGATTATCCGGAGAATGAGTTTTTTGTTGATTTAGGAAGCGCCTATTTAGGTAAAACAGGGTTAACCTTACCGACCGTTATGAGCGCCATGATTGACGATACTGACAATGCCAGTAACGATCAATTTTCAATATTTGTTGAAGAAGTTGCAAATTCAGCCAGTAATAGTGCTCTGCTTGACCTGAGAAATTCTCACAACGCTTTTATCAATTATCTTGGCGGTCAGCGGTGTATAGATATCGTTGAGCCTACTTCAACTCAAGATGGAATCTGCTTAGTAATCGGTTTTGTTGATATTTTAAAAACGACCATGGCAATCGATGCAATGACGGAAGGCAATGTTAGCGATTGGATTAATGACACTGAGGGCAATAACCCTGCCATGATACGCTCGACCTGTGCCCTGCAATATTCGTACGATCATAAAAATGACAGTGAATTCACAATCCCATACCTGAAATGTAAAGAAGGCGTTTCGGTTGATAATTCTGAGTTCGTTACTTTTACTGCAAGTGATAATACGACTAAAGATTATAATAGCCTGACTGTATCTTATCAGGGTGAAGCAGGATATTTTCTGGAGTCAGAAGCTATCGGCAGCACTATTTTTAGCAAAGATTATTGCCAGGCGGATTATTCCGCCTGTGCTGATCCATCAGTGCAGGGGTGCTATGCCTGTCCAGTAAATAAAGGAGTTGAAGATCTTAATATTCAAGATTTCGTTCTGGATTCATTAAATAGTGGTTTTGATAATATTGAAACTTTAATTGAGAATGCCGGGGGGGAAGATAGTGATGAACTGCAAGAATCTATTGATGACTTTAAACTGGAAATTAAAGCTGAAGGTTGTGAGCAGATCCCTGAAGGTGAAGATTGTTTCACCATGGATGACATAATTGATTATTTAAATAAACAGTAACGCGTTATAGCCAGGCTATCCAAAAGTTACATTTTAAGATGCTTGGCTACACATAGTAAAAATATAAAGTGCAAAAGGATTAGACGATGAAAAAATGGATTATACCTATGGTTGCTGGCTTGGGTTTTGTATCTATAGTTCAGGCAACAGAGCATGCTTACCTTTATAAAGATCTGCGTATTATGGCAATGGGTGGAGCTAATGTCGCCGCTGGTGGTTACAGTTCCTCTCTGTTTTCCAACCCGGCTGGTATCGCTAATATGCCGGAACACCATGGCATGGTAGTGGAACTTTTGGGCTTAAGTGGTACAGGTAGTAGTAACGGTAAAAATATCATTAATGATATTAACGACGCGATAGATACTGATACCACTGATGCAATTTTAGATGTATTTAGTAAGTATTCCGGAGAGCGGGTGCATGTGGATGTGTCTAACTACAGTTCGCTCAGTATGAACCATGGTGATTATGCCTGGAGTGTAGGTTTGCTCTCTGCCGTTGATGCCAATATGACACCTCATGCCAGCAGTTATGATCTATTAGAAGTGCAAAGCCGTGCTTATGGCGGCATAACAGCAGCTTACGCTCATACCCTAAAAGATATTGCAGCTGGCGATCTTACTTTAGGAGTCGGTGCTAAATTTATTAAACAGAAATCATATGAGGGTGCCTTAACGCCTGACGATCTGATTAATTATGATGATATTGGTGACGAACTACGCGACAAGTGGGAAAAAGATGGTACAGGTTTCGGTTTAGATTTAGGTGCTATTTATGAGTTTCATACTGATAGTGACCTTAAACCCGCCCTTGGTTTAAGTGTAATGAATATTGGGAATATGACATTTGATGACAGCTATGGAGGCCAGCCTACCACTGTTAATATTGGTGCCTCTATTGAGCCAACAATCCCGCATATTGTAAAAACCCGAATTGCTCTGGATTATGTGGATCTGTTTAATGCCAATAAGACGAGAATCTATAACCTAGATACTCCTGATAATAATATCTCTTTTACTGATTATGACGATACCGATTTTGTGAAACGTTTACGTTTTGGAATCTCAGCAATGTTATATGACAATTCCTGGTCATCAATGGAAGTGGCAACTGGAGTATATCAGGGCAATCTTACTGCAGGCATCGATTTTACCGCCTCAGTATTTAGATTAGGTTTCACCACCTATGAAGAGGAATTGGGCCCCGAATATGGTGATGATTCCGATCGTCGTTACTCGGTTATTTTAGGTATTGTCTGGTAGCAGGATAGCGCTACATATAATAAGTAGCGCTTTTTTTATTAAAACCTCAGCCTAAAAAACCTTGTAAACAATAGATGAGTATAAAACTCATCTATTGTTTATTATGATGTTTAGAATTGAAAAAGTACCGCGGGATTGCGACTTATCTGCTGTGATTATTATTTTTCCCTTCAATAACTGATGTGCTAAATCGAAACAGTTCAATATCTCTGCTCCAATAATTCCGAGGCCAGCCCCCTTTTTGCTTTAATGCCTGTAAAAATGTAAATGGTGTTGTTAAGGAGTGCCAGACAGTAGGTAAAAATATTGCGCTCCGATAGCTCTCTTTTAACAACAATCCATCAATACCCACCCTAAGTTGCTGCAATAAAGCTTGCTCGCCATTATTTCGCATTGGCACAAGCTCACTGAGAATAGATATTTCAAAACGCAGATTAGCTAATTCATCTTCAGCCAGGGGCTCAAAGCGCCGGTCTTCACAGGCACTGTAATAACTATAGCGACAGACATTAAGCCATAGTGGCTGATCGGCAACATAAGTACCGATACAGCCGCGCAGCTGTTGATCCGCATATAAAGTAACAAAACAGGCTCCAGGCGCTAACAAAGACAAAGATTCTGGTTCCTTAGGCAATAGTAACGATTTATGTGTAACCGCATCCTTAAGCACTTTCCTGACAAGCTCTTTGAGTACAGATTGATCACTAGCGCTGAAGCTAGTACAAGACGAAACTGGCATAACCTACCACCTCTTTTTTTCCACCCAAAACGTCACCCGAGTTTGCTTTTTTAGCTAACTTGATTTGCCATTTTTGGCTGTTTGCATAATCCAATAAACCATTCACTGCAAAGCAACCGCATGCATCTTCCCCAGCTAACGTGTTGTTATAATTTAAAATTTTATTGATAGTGATATTATCCAAAATCTTAGCTTGTTGGTAGGGATGGTAATGACTGAGATCTGAACTGACAACCACTAAATTCGATGAGTCATTAACCTGTAACGCACTCAGGATTTCGTTGATCGTGTGCGGTTGACACTGACCTACAACAATTGGCACTATCTGAAAGTCATTTAAACAATATTGTAAAAATGGCAGTTGCACTTCCAGTGAGTGTTCCAATAAATGAGCTGGGTCGCTGATACTCACCAAACCTAATTTTAACAGTTTCCTATAACACTCATTTGCAACATCTATCTGCCCAAGTGGTGTACTGAATGCGTCATAACTGGAGATAGCGCAACCTTGTAACGCAACGCGATGGCTGGGACCAAGTAAAATTACACGCTTAATATCAGTGGCAATGGATTTAAGATAAGCATAAGCACACCCCGCTACCCCTCCTGAATAACAATAACCTGCATGAGGGACGATAAGTGCGTGCGCCTGGATTTCCGGCTCTGTTACAGATCCTACAAAAGATCTGACCTCTGCGCGTAATTGCTTAGCAGATTCAGGGTAAAAATGTCCAGCGACAACAGCTGTTCTATATTTCATAACTACCTCGCAGAAGCAAATATTCGCTAAATTTATGTAACTACTTAGCTTGTACTGTCTTTACTGCAAGTATAGTAAAACGGTGATGAAAGAGAGTAAAACAACTGAATATTTTCCAACCAGCTACTTTCAGCGCACTGCATCCAGATTTTAAGATGTTAAATAAAGCAGCTACCTCACTAACCAGCCTGCTAAAAACGAGCAGGATCGCCAATAGTTAGGCTCGCAATTATGTGTATTGCGCAATGTGAATTCAGATAGATTCAAACTGCACGCATTGTCTGAAGTTAGTAATAAAAAGGAAAGAGTTTCAATTAATTAAGATAGGCTGGATGTTAATGGAATTGTCTATTTTATGGTCACTCTGTCGGATAAGCAGCAATGCCATAGTCACATAAAATCTGCTAGCAGAAATACAACAAGCCGACTTTATATCTGAAAACGGATCACTCAAGCTTGATAATTGAGGCACAACTTTCTTGACAGCACAGCATTAATGCGCAACACTAAGTACCGCTCGGTACATAGTACCGTACAGTACAGTGCAGTGTGAAACAATTCATATGCACAATACTTTGCCACAGTAAACAGTAAGTAAAATCAGGCCGGAACTAAGGACTCAGCATGACAAACGACCCCTCAAACATAAATCAAGATCAGGAAGGCGTTGAATCCACAATCGTCAGTGAAAAGCAATCGGATCAAGGTACGGATCTATCACGTAGAACCTTTTTTAAACGTTTCGCCGTTGGAGGCGGTGCGGCCCTTCTCGGAGGCGGTGCTACTTATGCAGCCGGTAGCGCATCGGTTGAGGGGAGAATTGCAAAAGATTACCCGGAAACCAACGAAGACTTTAAACCCTTTAGACAGAAGAATACGACACTGAGTTATGCAGCCAGTCCGGTACTGGCTGCACGAGACAATACGCGCATGGAGCAGTTTAAAAAGCTTCATGATAAGCCTGCTGACTATTTCTGGCCTAAGCTGTTTCAACATTTTGAACACAACGTACCTTATGACAACAGCCGTCCAGGTTTTACTCAACTAGACGGGGCACTTCAGCACGCAAGTTGGATGCCTTGGGCCAACTGGAGTGGTCCAAAAGGTAAAATGCTACTTTTTGGTGGCACTGGGGTGCCGAATACTCCGCCGTATACTTGGGATCAATCAGATAAACACGAAAATAAACACCAATTTACAGACGCTAAAGAAGCAGCCGATGCTGTTCGTTCTGCCGGTCGTCTGTTTGGCGCGCTGCGAGTCGGTATTGCCCGTAATGACAAACGTTGGAATTATGATCCTATTTACGATTTGACTCAGGACAAAGAGCTGAGCTGGGAAAAAGACTTTCCATTCAAACCAAAATCCGTGATCGTGATGGTTGTACCTATGGACTACGACGGCATGGCCACTGCACCCAGTCGTGTTTCTGCAGCGACAGCTGGTATCGGGTACACTCAGATGGCGGTCCTTGCCGGTGCAATGAAACACTTTATGAACGGGCTTGGTTACAACGCAGTAGGCGCGGGTAATGATCTGGCGATTTCTGGTGCCTATGGGATTATGGCCGGCTTAGGTGAAGGTGGCCGTAATAACTGCCTGTTGGTTCCAGGTTACGGTCCTCGCGTACGAATTTGTAAAGTATTTACTGATTTTGACTTTGAAGATGAGTATGACCAGCCGCACACTTGGGGGATTACCGAGTTCTGTAAATCCTGTAAAAAATGTGCCGATGCCTGTCCTAGTCAGGCAATCTCGCATTCGACAGAGCCAAGCTTCTACCCGGATCACGAGCGTGCCAAAGAGCCGGGTTATAACTGGAGCAACCATATCGGGGTTAAGAAATTCCATACCGATGCCAAACGCTGTGTGGACTACTGGCTGGAGACTGATAGTGACTGTGGTGCCTGCATCGCTTCCTGTACTTTCAATGAGCCTGATTTCTGGCATCACTGGTTTATTATGGCGATCAACCCGTTCACACCTAAACTGATCCACGGTTTAATGGCAGAACTCCATCCTGCCTTTGGTTATGGTTCGACCCAAAACCCGGAAAAAGTTAAAAAATTCTGGAGAACAGGTGAAGGCATGCGAGTTAATAAACACAATAAATCTACTTTTGGTACATCTAACATTTCTTAATAAGAGGAAGAATATTATGGAATTAGCACAATGGTTCTGCTTCGGAATCTTATTTACCCTAATGTCAGCAGGTCTGGCATATTTATCGATTAAAGTAAAATTGAGCTGGTGGGTTTGGGGCGCTCTAATTGTCTCTTGCCTGCTTATTCTATTCGGTTTGGCATGGGCAGGAGCTTCATTTCTTGAGGGTGTTGCCCAATCCGGGGCGATCGCTCTGATCTGCTTCTCTGGACCAGGCATACTGGCCATCTCCTGGATATGGAAGAGATACATTCGTCCACAAGCGGCTAACCTTAGCAGCTAACCGATTAGTGAAAAGCATAAATAGAGTGGAAGCTTTCTTCCACTCTATTTTTAAGCATATGAACCTTTAGAGATAACTGCATAAACAACCAGAGTATTTCATGAAAAGAAATTTAGCCCCGCATCTTGATAAAATTTGGAAATTATTTGCCTGGAGCACATTAATTTTAGCTTTTATCATAGGTAATATAGCCTCCGAACCTGATTATTTGCTTTTAGCAAAAGCCCATTATCCTAATTACGACTGGAGTCGCAGTGAAATCTATCCCGATTCACCTGTAGTCTTTGTGCCAGCTCCCGGTGTCACTGATCAAGCGCTGGTGGTTGCTACCGGTAAAGGTTTTGGTGGCCCTTTTGTACTGGGTGTTAGAGTGCAGAAAGAGCAGGAGATAGCCCGAGTAAAAGAAGTGGTGGTATTATCACACAAAGAAACGCCTCCCTATCTGCAAAAACTCATCAAGCA
>NZ_CEZLMY010000175.1:0-3456 GCF_983033635.1 Psychromonas sp.
AAAAAAACAGCTAGTTACATGAAAATAACTGTTTTTTATCATAATGAGAGTTGGATAAACTAAATGGTCTGGAGCTTTTGTAGCACTTCAATACGCTTTTCAAGAGGCGGGTGCGACATAAATAAACCTGCACTGCGTTTCCCTGAAATACCAAAGGCCATCATACTGCCTTCTAGATGCGGTTCAGCACCTTTTTGTAAACTCTCAAGCGCAGCAATCATTTTATGCTTACCAACTAATTGAGCCGCACCAAAATCGGCACTGAATTCACGTTGTCTTGAGTAATACATAACAATCGTACTTGCTAAAATACCAAAGATCATTTCTAAAATAAAAACAATAATAAAATAGGAAAATCCATGACCGGAAGACTCCTCATCACTGTTACTTAATGCTTTGTCGATAATGCCAGCTAATAAACGGGCAATAAAGATAACAAAGGTATTCACCACACCTTGAATTAAAGTCAGTGTTACCATATCACCATTTGCAACATGACTTATCTCATGAGCTAAAACTGCTTCAGCCTCATCACGGGTCATATTTGCTAATAAACCGCTACTAACTGCGACCAGAGCTTTATTTTTACTCATTCCGGTCGCAAATGCATTGCTGTCCTGTGCATTATAAATTGCCACTTCAGGGTAGTTAATAGCAACCTTTTTCGATTGTGCTGTGACTGTATCTATTAACCATCGTTCGGTTTCATTACTTGGGTTTGCAATCACTACAGCACCAGTGCTGCGTTTTGCAATCCATTTAGACATAGCTAAGGAGATAAATGAGCCACCAAAACCAAAAACAGCCGCAAGAAGAAGTAATCCCCCTGTACTGCGAGAATCAACACCGGTAAAAGCAAAAACTAGATTTAATACAATACCGAGTACTAAAATAACCGCTAAGTTGGTAATTAAAAATAAAGCAATACGTTTCATTGTCACCTCAAAGTTAAGACATTTCATGTTCGACATAATATGGCTTTATTGGTTATTTGCAAGATAAACATAAAAATTTTTTTTAAGTAATTGCCTCAGTAACTAATTTGATTTATCGTGCATGCATTACATATATTAAAAGGAAAAAAACATGGCTCTAGCAACTGCACGACATATTTTAGTTAATTCAGAAGAAAGCTGTCTTGAACTTAAGAAACAAATTGAAGCAGGCACTGATTTTGCTGAACTGGCGAAGAAACATTCATCTTGCCCATCAGGCGCGCAAGGTGGAGATCTGGGTGAGTTCGGACCGGGTATGATGGTACCTGCGTTTGATAAAGTTGTATTCAGTGCACCAGTCGGTGTAGTTCAAGGACCAGTTAAAACACAATTTGGTTACCATTTGTTAGAAGTAACAAGTCGTAACGACTAATCTACATTTACACTGTAGATTAACCGTTACTTAAAATCAGACCAATCTGATAAATGGTGGTGTTTTGCACTGAACTTGTAATATACCGCCATACAAAAGCCCATGAATAAACCAACTGAAATACTAACTAGCAGTGCGAAATAAGCAGCCACATGTTCAGCTTGCCAAACCAACAGCCACATAATTCCTCCCCATATTGTAGTGAAAAACAGTGTCTGGCTGATAAAATTAACCAAAAAGCTACGGTAATGTGGTGGTAGAATTCGATATCCAATTTTTCTTAATAGATCTAATGGAGGCGGATTATAATTAGAACGCCAAATACCAGCATCCTCTAACTCTTTATGTGCTTTTGTTAACTTGTTTTTAAATGTCATAACTTACTCTCGCTTGTTCCATGCATTTATTTAACTCCTTTTTCCATTAAATAACAGATTAAACTTTGTTCATTGAGTCGAACATGTTGCTCTTTAACCACAGAAAATCCAAAATATTCAAAGAAAGGCCTGGCAGTAATGCTAACTTGAGCATGGAAATGCTTTATTCCCAGTTCGTTTCCTGTTCGTAATAAAAAACGCATTAAGGTTTTGCCTATGCCTTTCTTCTGATGTAAATAATGGCAAAAGAAATGATCAATATATCCATTTTTCTGCAGATTTGCATAAGCGACAATTTCGTTTTGTGAAATTACTACAAAAGGATTCATTTTTTTGATACGTCTGCACCATTGTTGTCGATCAAATCTTTCGCTTGACCATGCTTGCACTTGAGCCGTTGAATAATCCCGGATATTAATATTTGTTACCGTCGCATAGAAAAGCGAACGTAAAATTTGCTCTTCACCAGGTAAATAATGTCTAATTTTTAACATAAAAAACAACCCAAATTGAGCACTTTGAAATTATATAGTCAGTTCAGCAGAGTTTAATTTATTGATTATATTAGCCAATATAATTTCGCTGTTTAACAGTAAAAGCAAAAGTAAAATATTCAAACAAACTGTTATACAAAAAACAGTTAGAAACGATTTTTTTGTCGATTTATGATTTATAAAGCGTTGTGCTAACAATGCACCAAACCACCCACCGAAAAGCGCCAGATAATGTAATGTGGTTTCTTTGACTCGCCAACGATTGTTTCGTGCCGCTAATTTATCGACAACATAAACCCCAAAAGTAACTGAGCTCATTAACAGGTAAAACCAAAAAACAAAAACAGGCGCAAATTTATTAGTATAGAGGTAGATAAATAACAAAGCGCAAATAAAGGCAAAGAACAGCCTGAACATATTAATCCCAACCTGAAGAAAATAAACAGTAAGCAAAAGGCTCTGGCGTACTATCCTGAAGTACAAAACAGCCATTGATATTATTTAAACAGGTATTTTATCACTGCTGTTGTTCAACAGCTTAAACAAAAAACCGTGTAAAAATAACGGTGTAATTTTATACTGCATTTTGCCCTACAAAAGCTTATCCGCAGCCAATAATTCATTTGAACCATCTAATAACTGATCCAATTGATTAAGCAATATTTTATCACCAGTGGCCGCAGATTGAAGAATATTGTCCATCTTTTCCTGTAGATTTGCAGGTGCTTTTGCACACTTTTCTAACACATATCCCAATACCTTCTTCTCTCCTGGATTCATCACTTTATTAATTGCATACAGCACATCAAAATAACTGGCAAACAACGCTGCAAGACGATGATTCATACTTATCAAATCACGGCGGTCAATTGCTTTTTTGATTTGCACATAATAGGAAGGGATTACATCTCTCAGTACCGGATAGTTCTTGGCAATAATGGCTTGTTGCAACTGTTCAGGGTAGACCACGTTATACTTATTCTGTAACAGTGCAAACCAACCTTTACGATCAAATAATATCTGAGAGTCTAGAACTGTCTGCCAAAAACATGTTGAGTAGCCCATACTGGCTTGGTGGGAAACCAGTAAGCGCTGCAGTTGCTCTTCTATCCAGGATTTATCCCAATAAATAATATCGACTTCAATTCCTGTTTCCAAATCAAACCATTCATCCCCTAGATCGCAAAAAGTAAGATTGAGATCCGCTTTACTCGCCC
>NZ_CEZLMY010000175.1:3466-7466 GCF_983033635.1 Psychromonas sp.
TACTCGCCCCTAGCTTTTCAACAATTTCCTGACCAGTATCCAGCGTGATTTGATCGCTTAAATAAACGTAGAGATCAATATCGGAATGTTTATCCAAACAACCACTAGTTTGTGAACCACCAGGAGCGATAGCTTCCACAGCATCTATCATTTTAAACTGCTCGCTAATCTTATTGGCGAGGGTTAAATACACTGATTTACTATGGCACACAAATATCTCCTGTTATCTTAATTTCAGGTTTATCTAATAGTGCCATATTTACAATGATTTACTGTGATCTGTTTACTAATTTTAGGGCTGTGAAAATCGTTAAAACAAGCTGTATGCTATCAACTAAATATCCAATTGCATAACAGATAAGCGGTTTGTGATTGTGCCGGCTTTGTCTTGATAAAAGCGCTACTTGTAAGCATTAGCAACGACTTTGATAGTTTGTACACGATAGCCAATTTTCCAAATATCACTATCATCTATCGACATGTCAGAAAGGTATTTAGTACCAGGGAGGTTTTGTTTTGCATTATTAATAGCAACTTGGGTTGAAGGAGCTTCGCCGATAGGAAACAGATACAGGAACCAGGTTTGCGAAGAATCACCTAAGGCCCTGCCGATATATTCTCCTTGCACATCTGTATTTTTATCAATGTATGTATTTGCAATAAAGGCACCATGATTTGCAGTGGCACAGCCAGTAACAAAAATAATAACAAGTAAAATTAGCGCATAGGATTTTAATAGTTGCATAATTGTATCCCCTTAGTGGTAAATGGCTGACAGTAATGACGATCAAAGCTTTTATCAATTTTGATTCAATGAACTGTTCCGACGCTGAATCGGTACTAATCTGGCACTTGCCGATGTCGACAACACTGATAGAAACACAACAGGTTTATTTACAGGCCGATTGCAGCCATTTTTAGTTAACTGTAGCTCATCTAGGGATAATATAGTGACAGGATATATGTAACGTGAGGCTGATATGCAGATTTTAGATGGTGTAAAACTTAATATTTTTAAGTTGAGAGTTACAATGCTTAATAATGTTCAGCATGGCGCGTGGAGAATTATGTGGAGTAGTATGCACTAAGGACGTAGACTACCCTACGCCCTTATGATTAATCAGGCAGTTACCACTTTTATATCAGGTTCAATTAACCCTTGTTGTACAAAGCTTGAAAAATGATGCAGTGCTTTTTTTGCCAATGGTGATAAATTATCAAAATCAACATTATCGAGTAGATTTTTTATCTCGAGTCCTAGCTCGGTATCACCTTGAATCGATAAACGACGTTGAAAGAATAGAGTATCAGGATCTTCTTTACGTCCTGCTATTAAAATCAATTCGTTTACTGCACCGGAGAAGGTAACGTCTTCATTTTCACAATTCTCTTCGATAATTAGCTTATCTTCTGCAAAGCTTAAATACCAAGTCAGTTTGAGATCGGTCACTTCAACTTTTAACCACTTATCTTGTAAAAACTCTAAATCACCATCTTCTATCGCTTCAGCAAAAACTTTCTCTAATAGATCAGACAACAATTTTTTTTGCACAAAAAAAGGTAATAGTGAACTTGGTAAGGCAAGTACTTTGGGGGTATTAATAACTAAACGGTGCTGAATAGTTGCAAAAATAGATTTAAACATGGGTTATCTCGCTGATGGTTAAGAGCAAATTATAAAGCTTACGTCTACTTGGGATACTGGTCTAAATCAAAATAGTATTTAAATGTTAAATTTTCTAACCATACCTGCCCTATATCAATAAAAAAATCTGTTATTTTTTTACAATTATGCAACTTTATATAGTTAGGAGCTTTAATGGAACTTCTCTGCCCAGCTGGTAGCTTACCTGCATTAAAAACAGCCATTGATTGTGGTGCTGACGCCGTTTATATTGGTTTGAAAGATGATACCAATGCTCGTCATTTTGCTGGTTTAAATTTTAACGACAAAAAACTGATTAAAGGTGCACAGTATGTGCACGATCATAATAAACATCTGCATGTAGCAGTTAATACTTTTGCTCACCCTGGCGGTGAAAAACGTTGGCAGAACGCGGTTGATAAATGTGTTGATTTAGGCGCAGACGCTGCCATTATTGCTGATATCGCGACTCTTGATTATGCTGCAAACAAATATCCTGAATTAGAATTACATCTTTCAGTGCAAGCCTCCGCAACGAATTGCGAAGCGATTAATTTTTACAAACAAAACTTTAATGTAAAACGAGTTGTTTTGCCTCGTGTTTTATCTATGCAACAAGTTAAACAGCTGTCACGCAATACAGATATGCCTTTGGAAGTTTTTGCATTCGGTAGTTTATGCATTATGGCGGAAGGCCGCTGTTATTTATCATCTTATTTTACAGGTGAGTCTCCCAATACAGTCGGCGCCTGCTCGCCTGCAAAATATGTACGCTGGAGTGAGACTGATAATGGTCTTGAATCAAGATTAAATGATATTTTAATCGATCGTTACCAGGACGGTGAAAAAGCGGGTTACCCCACATTATGTAAAGGAAAATTCAAAGTCGGTAATAACCTATATCATGCACTTGAAGAGCCGACCAGTTTAAATACCCTGTCTATGCTTCCTGAACTAATGAAAACAGGAATCTGCTCGGTAAAAATTGAAGGCCGGCAACGTAGCCCTGCCTATGTAGAGCAGATAACGCGTGTTTGGCGAGAGGCAATTGATACCTACAAAGCAAATCCAGAAATGTACCAGGTAAAAGATGCGTGGAATTCTGTTCTGGCAAACGTATCGGAAGGCAGTCAAACAACGTTGGGTGCGTATCACCGCGAGTGGCAATAATATTTTTAAGGAAATAGCGTGAAATTAGCATTAGGTCCCCTGCTTTATTACTGGGAAAAACAAAACGTCGAAGATTTCTACCATCAGGCATTAAATAGCGAAGCGGATATTATCTATTTAGGCGAAACGGTTTGTAGTAAACGACGCGAATTAAAAACTAGAGATTGGATCGAACTTGCCAAAGCGTTAGCGGGCTCTGGAAAAGAGATTGTTTTATCGACCATGGCACTGTTAGAAGCACCCTCTGAAATTAAGGTGTTACGCCAGTTATGTGAAAATGGTTTATTTAAAGTTGAAGCAAATGATTTAGGTGCAGTGCAGATACTAAGTGATAATAAAGTACCTTTTGTTTGTGGTCCTGCAATTAATTGTTATAACGCCAGCGTGTTAAAACTGTTTGTAAATAAAGGGATGCAGCGTTGGGTGATGCCGGTTGAGTTGTCACGAGACTGGTTAGATAAAACACTAACTGACTGCAAAGCTTTAGGCATTCGCGACCAATTTGAAGTTGAAGTTTTTGCGCATGGTTTTATGCCATTGGCTTATTCAGCGCGCTGCTTTACAGCTCGTTCGGAAAACAAAGCAAAAGACGATTGTGAATTATGTTGCATTAAATATCCAAGGGGACGCGTAACAACTACTCAGGAAGACCAACAAGTATTTGTTTTAAATGGCATTCAGACACAATCTGGTTACAGTTACAATCTCATCAATGATCTGCCGTCGATGCTGGATCTGGCGGATATTGCACGTATCAGCCCGTCCGGTATCGAAAGCTTGGCAACACTTCAACAATATAGAGAAACACTAAATGGTCAGGGAAAACATGTGACACTTGACAGTAAAGAGTGCAATGGTTTTTGGCACCAAATTGCAGGATTACAAACACAACTGTAAGTCTGCAGTATCTGTGTTTTTAAACGGCCTTAAATCCTAAACGATTTAAGGCCGCTTTCTTATTTACTGCTTACCCACTCTTGAAACATTGAACACCCCGCTGTATTCCTTCAAAAGTTGCCTTTAATGCTTATAAAAAATGTTTTTAAAAACACAAATGAGTGATTTCTCACGCTATTGCGCATTGAGTTAATATAAACAGCAAACTGACACTATACTTATACCCATGTTACTTCAAGATGTTAAATGCTTGCATTTACATCTACCGATAGAGGATTAACGCAGTTA
>NZ_CEZLMY010000176.1:0-7041 GCF_983033635.1 Psychromonas sp.
ACGGCTTTCGTGTTTCTGAAAAAGGCATTACGCTTGTCACTCGCGATATGCTTAAGGCTTTAGCTAAAAAGAAACAGTTTGAAAAGATTAATATTAAATCATCCGAGTTATATTCAATAGCTAGTCATTGTAATTAAGGGGAGTTTCGACTTATCTTTCATTTTTACGGTGATGTAAACATTTGTAACTTGCCTGGCAGTGAATGTTTGACTCGTTTGGGTATACACCCAAGCGACCTTAAGATGCAGGAATCAGCATCTTGAAGTGGTTTGGGTATAGATACAGTTAATTTAGTTGTCGCAGCGAGCATACTTAGGCATGCTCGCTGCGGACAACTTAAGCTGTCTGATAACGTGCTAAAATTTCACCTAGGCTTTCGGATGCGTTGGATAATTTAACAACTCCTTGAGAAGACTGAGCGACTAAATCTCTAATAGTATTAGATTTTAGGCGAATATCACTCAACTCTGCAGAGATATTATTGGCGACTGAACTTTGCTCTTCAGAGGAGGTCGCAATTTGAAAGCTCATATCGATCACAGCTTGCGATGATTCAGTAATCGAATTCACATCACTGCCAATATTCACTATTAGTTCACGGCTTGTTTGCGCTTGTTTTACTGTGTTTTGAGTCATATCAGCAATGTTATTGGTTTCTGACTGCAGGCTCTCGATCATAGATTGGATCTCAACCGTTGCGGATTGAGTGCGGCTCGCTAATGTTCTGACTTCATCTGCAACGACAGCAAAGCCTCTGCCCATCTCACCTGCACGTGCGGCTTCGATGGCCGCATTTAGTGCGAGCAGATTGGTTTGTTCAGAAATGGCATTAATGGTTGTGATTACGTCATTAATTTTTGTGGCATTCTCTTTCAAAGTTGTAACTGAATCAGACGTTTGATCAATATAAGTGGAAAGCTGTTGGATCTCGCTAATAGCGTGTTGTACTCGGCTGTCGCTTTGTTTGATATATTCTGAATTTTGTTCGACTTGTTGAGATGTTTTTTGTGAAATATCAGTTACTTCCAACGAGGATGCAGTCATCTCCTCCATGGCTGTCGCCACTGAATCTAGTGAAGTGTGCTGTTGATTAATCTGCTCTTCACTTTGACGGGTTTCATCTGCAAATGAAGATGAAGTGCTGTGTAAAGTTTGAGCATTATCTTTTACGGTGACAACTAATTCTGTCAAGGTATCCATTGCATTGTCGAGTGCGCAACCAATTGTGCCAAACTCATCACGTCCCGGATGGAAGCCTAAACGAGAAGTGAGATCGCCTTTGGCGATCTTTTCAGTCGTATTCCAAAGTACCCACAGCGCACCTCCGATAAAAGTCGCATTCCAATACAGGATTAATCCAAAAGGCAGTAACCAAAGAAAAGAGAGCAGCAATGAGTAGAAAGCTTGCTGTTTAGCGTTTTTTTCCTGACCGGAAACAGACTGAGATAGAGATGCATATTGTTGTGAGCTTGTCTTGGCTACGGCGGTTAGCATATCTTTTTGACGGGAAGAGGTTTTTGCTGAAGTTGAGATTTTCACCCCAAGTGAAGCTAATTGTTCTATTTGATTGGCAGACTCCATCGCAACTACCATCCCTGATAGCTGATTTTCGAGTGATACCATAGATTGTTTTTCGATTTGTTGTAGAGAGTTTTGATAACGCCCGACGGATAATGCCGTTAAGGTAATTAGGAACAATCCAAAAATAACCCAAAATTTGTCATTGATAGACATTTTAATAAATAATTTATCTACGTTGCGAAATTGTACTTCTTTCATAAATTCTCCAAAATATATATGCAGGCAATCATTTTCTCTCCCTGATTTTAGAGTATACAAATTGTGATACTAAGGTAGCTTCCTGATTAATAACTGTTAACTAAGTAATACTTTTGAATTGAATTGATCGAACTTTAATCGCAGTAAACAAGGTTAGTCGAAACAACTGTTTTGTTGGCTATAGTCAGCGGGATCAATATGGCAGGATAGTGATCTACTTAGATATACGATTGTCATCATGTTGCGCCTTGTTCTGGCATCCGAGCTAGTCTCTGAATTAGCATATTGCAGTAGAATGGGTATACAAGGTCCGGATGTTCAGTTTATTGTAGTGTTTGCAATATGAATTCGCTTTATACCTTTATTAATTCACATTTCCTCCATATTTCTTGCACATTTCTTTATTACCTTAAATGGTAACAATAAAACTTATGCAGATTCGTTGAGTTTTGAGCTAAATTTAGAAAGTCCTTTAGGAGCAGGCTATGCATATTACAAATTATGGAAAATTAACACTGAAAGGGGCGCGAGCTCTTTTTGTTATCATCTTAACTGGCAGCTTTATAGTTGCTTGCGGCGAGACAACTGACGAGGTTACAGAAGATACGACGCCAAGCAATAGTCCGCCAATCGCCAATGCGGGCGCTGATCAGGCGGTCACAACCAGCACTTTGGTTACACTTGACGCAAGTGCGAGCGCAGATGCAGACGGTGACCCCCTTAGTTACAGCTGGTCAATTACTTCGGCGCCAAGCAGCACTACCAGTTTAACAAACGCGACAAGTGCCACTCCTGGCTTTACACCAGATATTGACGGTGACTATGTAATTTCCTTAGTTGTTAATGACGGCACAGAAAATAGCGTGGCTGATTCAGTCACTATTAGCAGCTTAACCGCCAACTCCAATAGAAGTTATGCCATTGTCGATACTAACCAGACCAGTTGCTACAACTCATCAATAGGGCAAGCCGTCACATGTACGGGAAATGGTTACGACGCCGATTATGCGGGTAATCAGCCAAATTATACGCTCAGCGGTGACGGCCTGACGGTAACGGACAATGTGACCGGTCTAATCTGGCAGCAAAGCAGCGATATCAACGATGACGGATTATTAGATTATGACGATAAACTGTTTCAAGCAGAAGCCGTTACCCATTGTGAAAATCTGACTTTTGCAGGCCGTGATGACTGGCGTTTACCCGGCATTAAAGAGGCATATTCACTTATTTTATTCAGCGGCAAAGATCCCAGTGGCTATCAAGGCACTGATACATCGACGCTTGTTGCATTTCTCGATAGTGTATTTGACTGGGCATTTGGCGATTTAAATTCTGCCAATGATCGTATTATCGACGGCCAGTACGCTTCAAGTACGTTGTATTTAAGCAGCACAATGAACGGCGACCCGACGATGTTTGGGGTCAACTATGTGGATGGACGAATCAAGGGCTATCCGAGCGACACTAAAGAATATTATGTGCGCTGCGTGACCGGTAATACTGACTATGGTATCAATGAATTTGTTGATAATAGCGACCAGACAGTTAGCGATAACGCCACCGGATTAATGTGGCAGAAAGATGATACTGAATCGAGCAATTGGGATGATGCGGTATCACAATGCGAAGCGGCAACAACAGCTTCTTTTGACGACTGGCGTCTGCCTAATGCCAAAGAGCTACAAAGTATTGTTGATTATTCAGCTTCGCCAGATACCCATAATCAGGCTGCAATAGATCCGATTTTTAACAGCAGTTCATTGCAAAACGAAGCAGGCGAAACCGATTGGGGCTATTACTGGAGTGCAACTACCCATGTCAATAATAACGACGATGGCAGTAACGCCGCCTACGTTTCATTTGGCCGAGCTTTGGGTTATATGCAGGGGAACGTATTAGATGTACATGGCGCAGGCGCACAACGAAGTAACGACAAAGTGGACGTGGCGAGCGAACCCGGCGCTCAATCTGCGACGGGTGCTAACGGTGTTTTTTATTACAAAGGGCCGCAGGGCGATATATTACGCGACAATAACAAAGTCAGGTGCGTGCGTAATTTTGAGTCGGCAAGTTCTGTAATCGAGCAATACACGCTGTTTTCACCGATGCAGTCGAGCGATACTTATCTTATCGATCAGCAGGGTGATACTGTGCATAGCTGGCAAAGTGATTATCGTCCCGGTTTATCCGTTTACCTTTTGGACAATGGTGAATTATTACGCCCGGGTGTCAGTAGCAATAAACCGGCGACATTTTCCGGACAATTTGGCGGTAGCGCCGGTTTGATAGAGATCTTAGACTGGGACAGCAATGTTGTTTGGAGCACTACGCTGGCAACGGACACTTACTTGAGTCACCATGATGTTGAACAACTGCCTAACGGCAATATTCTCGCCATTGTATGGGAAGCAAAAACAGCGGCACAAGCGTTGGCTTTAGGGCGAACCCAAGTATCTGCAGATACTCTGTGGGCCGATGCTGTTTATGAGATCTGCCGTTCCAGCGCCGGCAACAGTTGCACTGACGGCGAAATAATCTGGCGCTGGAGTATTTGGGATCATATTGTTCAAGATGTCGACAACAGTGTCAGTAGTACTTATGTAAGCGATATCAGCGAGCACAGTGACAAAATCAACCTCAACTTTTTTAACGGCTCGGGCTCTTCCGACTGGACTCATATTAACTCTGTTGACTACAACGCGGCGACGGATCAAATACTGCTCAGCGTGCATAATTTTAATGAGTACTGGATTATAGATCACGGTGATGCCAGCCAGGGAATTCTTTCCCGCGTAGGCAATCCTTCTGCCTATAACGGAACGGGTGAGCAGACTTTATTTGTTCAGCACGACGCGCAATGGATTGAAGAAGGCGCTCCGGGTGCCGGCAACATATTAGTTTTTAACAACGGCAGCAACAGACCGGAAGGTAATTATTCCTCGGTTGATGAGTTTTGTTATCAAGAAAATAACTGTACAGCAGGAGAAATGGTTAGCAGCTACAGTGAAGGTGTTGCAGGGGAATTTTACGCCGACCATATCTCCGGCGCACAACGATTAGAAAACGGTAATACACTCGTATGCGAAGGCACCGAAGGACGTTTATTTGAATATAACAGCAGCCATGAAATTGTCTGGGAATATAACTATGGCTCAGAACTGTTCAGAGCAACTCGTTACGAGGGAGATTATTTAGGGTTGGCTCAATTAAATTAAAATAGATGCTGGATTAGATTGCGCCTTTACAACTCCGGCTTGATTTATCAGGTTAGTTTTCAGATTTAAATCTAATCTAGCTCTCTTATAAAAGAGAAGATATGCATACCTTGATTTTTTAAAATCGAAAGCCAATAGAGCAGCTCACTTTATTATTGGCGGGTTATTACTGAATTTTATCCTGCTAAAAACAAACTTCAAATTACCAATAATAAATTTCAATCTCTAATATGAAGCGCAAGTTAGCAAATAAAAACTGCCTTCAATGGGAAGTGTGCGCTCACTTTTTGGTGGTGTGAAAGGATAAATATTCACAACAAGTGCAGCAGAATCACGAGAAAACAGTTGAGGGTAAAAGAGAGAGAAGCCTCACCTTGGTTACATAATCTCTATTAGTTTGGGTTTAATATGGCAGTTTTAAAGTCAGGATGATATTAGATCTGACATATCCACTAGTTCGTCGGATTGCTCGCATTCAGGAAGAAGCGAGCGTGGAGATTTTTCTAGCAAGTAAAATGCTATCGGGAACAATGAACGCTTTTACGGAAAGCTTGCATCACGACAGCAGCCTGAATCCTCACTAACTCGTTGGCTTTGATATAGAGTGACGGTATTACTCGAGGGAGATTAGTGCCGCTTTTTATTGAGGGCTAAGGGCGCTTGGGGCATATAACGCCTTATTAGGTAAGTAATAAAAAACTCGCCTATTAATAACAACGGAACACGCGAGGTAATTGTAATTGTGCCGCTCTAGTAGACACCCTAATCTAATAAGATGAGGTGTTTATGCCTGCATATAAAACAGAGTGATATATGAGCAGTTATGGTTCACCAGGCGGACATTCAAGAGGGTAATAATAAGTATCAGTACACAGATGCGGTCAGACGAGCTGGCAATCATTTATCTGTCAGCCTAGATTAAACTGCCGGTAAAAAAGCGGCCGAGCTACAGGGTAGATTTAAAATCCATATTTTTCTAAAATTTTATCGAATGTACCGTCCTCATGCATCTCTTTAAGGCCTTTATTAAAAATCTTCACTTTAAGATCCGCATTGTCGGATTTTTTGGATATGCACAGGTATAATTTTTTATCCTGCAGAGGAGGTGAAATTGATTCTATCTGTCCAAACATATGCGGCAGGTATTTATTAAGCAGGTAAAAACCAACAAATTTATCTGCAACAATCAGATCAACTCGTTCAGCTAAAAGTTTCTTGATATTCATCAGATTCGTTGTCACCTCCTCCTTATGCAGATAATCTGCAGCGTCAAATTCCGCCGTATTAACAAAACCTCTCACAACACCAATCCGGTAAGGTTTTAAATCATTTAATTCCTTATAGGTGATTGTACTGCCCTTAACTTTAAACAAAACAACCGGCCCGCTGACAATGCTGTCAGTAAATAAGGATTTATTCTCTCTCTGCTCAGACCAGTATGATGGAAAATAACCGTCAAATTCACCATATTCAGCACTCGTTACCGCTCTTTTTCAGGGTAAATAGATATACTCAACCTTATAACCTCCCCGCCGGAATGCTTCACGAGTAATTTCAGCCATAAACCCCTCATCCGCCAGCTTCTGACCGATATAGGGCTCCCACTCAAGCGTCGCAATCCGTATCGTTTTTGTTTTGGTAGCATAAGCCAGAGAAGAGAGAACAAAAGTAATCAGCAGTCCAATCCAAAGAAATCTTCTTTTATTGCTCATCTAACGCTCCTTTTGATAGTCAGAAACGCCGTTAACATTCATAATTAAACAGCTGTTTTTATCAAAATATTCGAATCAGTTAACGTTACTTTCTCTATTCAACCTTAGTTCAACGAATTGTTATTTCAAGCAAAAGGAGGGGGCTATAAACAAAGCGGCTTCGTTCAACAAACAAAAGGAAAGACGCGACCCCATTGTTCTTCACTTTTGGGCGTTTTCGGGCGTGTCAGTCAGCCACGCTCGGAGTCGGGGAAAAGCGAGCGCTATTGTTTTTACCCAAAATAGATAAGTTATGGAATGGCACGTTTAGCAAAAGGTTTTAATTTCATCAC
>NZ_CEZLMY010000177.1:0-7014 GCF_983033635.1 Psychromonas sp.
TTGACATTAATTTTACGTAGAAAACAAGAACTGTATTTATAGAGTTCTCTATAAACACATTACATTTAAAAATAACGCAATATTTTCAATGAGTTAATAAACTTGAATTGTGAAAAACGTGCAAAACCTGCTCTATAAGTACATCAAAAACTGCTAAATACCAGTATTTTCATTATACCTGTATATACAATCAGACTTACGAGAGGGGAAGGAAACGAGTAATTATTTCTCGTTTTTAATTGAATCTAATCCCAAATAGTTCAGTAAAAACCTAAGGCGCTTGTGCCCCTTTCCGCCTTATAAACCTAAGTCGCAAACGCCCCCAACGACTTAGAAACTACAAATTCAGGACCAAATTTACTTAACCACTTCATAAACAGGATTGCCATAAATTAGCGTTTTTTTAAACATCCTGCTAATAAAGTTGCAAAAAAATCACTACCTTTTTTACGGCAGAATTGAATATTGCGCTGCGGAATGGCATCGGGATCAGGATGATGTTGTAGTGCCAGCTCCATGCTTGCTTCTCTTATAATATGTAAACAGGGATAGGGTGAACGATTGGTATAATTTGCAGGATCACTTTGTGGCTCTGCGGCAAAACAATAATCCGGGTGGAAATTCGCCAGTTGATAAGTGCCTTCAAAACCTTGATCAAACAGTAGATCATTAGCTAAGTCCACTAAATCTAAAAAGCTATCAAAGCTTTGAAAAGCATAAGGCATAATAAATAGGGTTGTTTCTGTCTCTTTATGGGCATCTAGATAGTGGCACTCTTTAATAAGCTCTAGCAGTACGTCGGCTATTTCAGTTGGCTCTACTACTGTATAACGAATTGATCCTCGCTCGACCTCTTGGCGTGCAAAGGGGCAGATATTGTATTTGACAATAACCTGCTTTACCCAATTTTCGGTGTGCGTAATGATCTCATTTGCTGCGCTCATATTTTACCTTTCTTGCAATTTATTATAGATAAACAATTAAAATCGATAACCATGTGCGCCTAACATTGCACCAATAATGGTAATAGCACTTATCGTTAACAATATATTATACATAAGATGTAATTTTCTAAACGTCTTTACACTATTTTCTAATGCTTGTTTTCTAAACCAATCATGTAAAAACCAGGGTTCAAATACAAACAATACCATAGTAAACAACAGCCAAATAATGACCCTCAAGTTTTTCAAACAATTCCATGCGATTATTTATATCAGGAATCTGTTTTAAAGCGGGAATTAAAATTGTGGTAACAAACGCGACGCCACCAATCCAAAATACAACGGCAAAAAGATGGCTATTAACACTTTCCATAAACATCCATACTGGGAAATAAAGTAAAGATCCAAGTATTATTTATTGATCTTATTATTCTTTAAGACTTTTTATCTTTACAGTTAGCCTGAACGCTAAGAGCAGTGAAAAGTGGCTAACTAATTCGGCAAGATAACTCTTCTTTGTATTATTCAGCCAATTAATACAAAGAGAGCAAATATAATCAGGTTTGATGTTATTAAGTTCAACCAGTAAGTATCAGTGCTGTCAGAGGTGCTGCATTAAAATGAGATTAAGCAATACAAAAGTTAAGTCGCTTCCGCCCCCATAGCGATGTATGGACTCCGCCAACTCTAGCAACTAGCCTAGAGTTACGGTAACTAATAAGGAGACCATACTATGTTGAAATCTAATATTATCGGAATCGATCTAGCTAAAAATATTCTTCAAATTTGTCAAATCAGTAAACATGGTGAATTAATTAGTAATAAAGCCGTGAATCGACAAAAACTAAAAGAGACTTACAAACCAATAAATCTATGGCCAATATTACTCAGCCACTACACCTCCGCTTATCACTTTTTTATGAACGCAATCACAAATACATCATCAAACTTCATTGACTGGCTGTTCACAAGGGCATATTATGCCACAAACCGTTTTGTTAACTAGACAAAGTGTGCGTATTAGTAAGCATGCGATCGAATACTGTTAGCTGAATTCAAGGAAAAATCATGAAACATGAAAAATTATCACCTTACAAGCGAAAGAAGCTGAAAGGTATAAAAGTCAACGTTGCTGTTGTTATTGTTATTTATGTGCTAATCGAGTTAGAGTGGTTAAGTATCTTACCTGTATTTTCGCTCGCCGGAGGTACATTAATGGCCTGTGTTCATGCTATGTATTTCTTCTTCAACTATGACGATGAAGAGGAGTCAGCGGAAAACATCTTTCAAAATAGCATGTACATCACTTCAAATCGCAAGCAACCCGAAGACGGGCGTGAAAAGAGACATGACTAAAGCAGAGGGTGTAGCAGCTAACTATAAAATAAACATGGTGATGCATTGTATGGGAGCCCACATTCCACAATCAACTTAAGTGGATGCAGTCCCTCTTCTCAAGTTAGCTTTGAAATACGATGTTCTTTGTTATTCACTGCTTAGCAAAGCGTTATGGCGATAAGAATCAAACTAGTTTACATAAAAAAATGGTTCTTTGTGTGGTCAAGATTACTTTAATGAGTGCCACAATAAGCTGTTTTATAGTAATCAAAAGTACAAAAAACAATTCATTTTGACTATGGGCTAAGCCTGTAAAATTTAACGTAAAGGAATCTTATGGAAGCGCGAAGGAAAGGTATTACAACTATTAATAAATCTGTTATTAAATTACTACTTGCAAAACCTATTTTGTTAAAAAGAATCACCGCGAAATTACTCTGCATTATCATCGCTTTATGTGCGTTACCGTCTGTTGCAGTTTCCGCTGTTCTTGATCCTTATAGTGGACTCTATAAAGTTGATTCAGACGTCCCAAGTTACATTATTATCAATAACGACAATAATCGTTACTTCGCTCATATGGCTTACAGTGCGGCTGAGCTCATTATTGACGAAACAGGAGAGTTCAAAGCGAAAGAAAAAGCGAGTAATATAATCGGTCGCTTTAAAGATAAAAAAGAAGGCAAGTATAACAAGGCATTTGCTAATGTATCTGGCACTCAGTTTACCTACAAGCGTGTCGATATTCCCCAAGATCAATATGTTTCGACCTTATATGGTTCAGAAAAACAAATGACTGACTTTAGCAGTTCAAATAATGGTGTTTGTGCGGATGCTTATAACTTAGAGCCATTAATTAATGTTACAGATAGTCCCAAATATATTGATGCACTTATTACTAAAATCGAAACAGCTGATAACAATTTCAAGAATATTGATAGCTTACTTATCTTAAAAGATAATAAATTGGTTGTTGAGCGCTATTTTAACGGTTGGCAAGCGGACCAGCCTCATACCATAAAATCTGTTTCTAAAAGCCTTACTTCGTTACTAGTGGGAGCTGCGATTAAAGAGAAGTATATTAAAGGTGTCACAGAGTTACTCCCAGAATTACTCCCAGAGTATAAAGAAGACCTTATTGATGGAAGAGAAAATATCACTTTACAAAATCTTCTGAGCATGTCTTCAGGTTTAAAGTGGGACGAATGGTCACTTCCATATACGAGCCCTGATAATATCATCTGGAAGGAGTTCGCTAGTGAAGACTCTGTTGCCTTTGTACTTTCTCAACCAGTTGTCGCCAAGCCAGGTGCCATATTTGCCTACAGCGGAGGCTCAGTTACTGTTGTTGGTGATATTATCCGAGAAGCCACTCATCAAAAGTCTGTTAGTGACTATGCTAAGAATGGCCCATTATCGGCGCTTTGCTTCAATAATGCCTACTGGTATAAAAAAAATGATGGCCGAACTGGTGTTGCAGGTGGTGCATACTTACGACCAAGAGATATGTTGAAGCTAGGGCAGTTGGTGCTTAATGACGGTCATTGGAATGGTAAGCAGCTTATCGATAAAGAATGGCTGATTAAATCAACGAAACCTGCTGTTGAGAACACATATCTTCCGTGGACGGACTATGGTTATTTTTGGTGGCTGTCAGATTATTATTTAGGCAGCAAAAGATATTCTGCAATTATGGCAGAGGGTTATGGTGGTCAGAACATTATTATCATTAAAGATCTCAATCTCGTGGTGGTGACAACAGCAACGAATTTTGACTTAATTCGTTCTCTTACCCACAGAATGATGGAAGAAAATATTTTACCTGCATTTTAACATTCAATGGGTTAGCTTTAGAGTGGCATTGTTTAAATGGCCACTCTTTTAAAGTTATTTCCGTAATATTTTCTAAGGCGCTTTGTGCCCCTTTATAAGATGAGTTGTCTACAAATATAGTTAATACTGATATGTAGACATGCACTCATTTTGTACGAATATCGCCCCTAAACATACAAGTAAATTCCCTTATTGGTCAGAAAAATAATGGCTGTCACCAAGTTCTACGGTCGAGTTTATATACTTACTTAAAAGTGATTTTAATTTTCCGGAGTGTTCCAGTTTGTTCAATTCCGATTCAAAAAACAGCTTTAACTCCTGAGCGTGTTTATAGTGTTTTGAGATCATAAGATGAAATGATTCTGGAGGGATACCTGGGATGGGAGAAAAAACCAAGTCCTCATTATTGATTAAACCTGTATTCAGAAGCGTTTTCCATCCAACCAGAATCTCATACCGGGCAAAAGAAATGTCACAGCGGAGGAGCAATGTTTTTCTGAGCAGCCCTTTATAGTCGGCGGCTCCCATGTCAACGTCTTCATTTCTTTGCCCAAAGTTGACGTAGTTGAATCCACTAACACCACATAGTTTTCCGTATTTTTTCAGATCTGATGGAGCCTGTACTGTGACTCCCGCGGGAAACTTCTTTTTTGCGTAGAAATAAGAAGGCACCACAGTGTAATACCCTTTGGTCGTCACATAGTTGGCCATTCTATCGTCATTGAGTCCTCCTCCAAAAATAACATCATATTTATTCCCATTCATTGCTTCCTTCAAGCACCTTTTCCATGAAAGCAATTCAGCGGAGTAAGAGATCCCGTTTTTAGTAAAAACCTCATCAAAGAGATCGATATCAAACCCTTTAACTTCTTTAGTTTTTTTGCCATTGATCCGTTTGAAATAATAATATGGAGGCCATTCGTGAGTGCCGGCGCAAAAGCGAATTGTCTTTTCTTTCAAACTCATTGTTTGAGATGCTGATAGAGCAGGACAAAAAATGATAATCAACAAAGTACAGAACCATAATCTATTCACAGCAATACCCTGATGGTTTTATTAACAATCTTATAAGGCCATCCCGCAAGCAACTGGTCCCTAAGAGCTGTTAAGGAAAGATTTGAGTGATATCCGCCTGATCTTTGCCTAAGTAGCAAGATCAATAATTTCGATACCGCCGATACTTCTATTCTCGTTTATCAGTTCAAGCGATGAGTATAGGACTAATAAATGGCCATTGCGAGCAGCCTTAACTAGCACGATTTTCCTGAAAGCCTGTACAAAGCTCCACTCACAATGAAGCTATCAGATATTGCACAACGCTCGGAGTCGGGAAGAAGCGAGCATAGTTGGAGCTACCTCTTACGTTTAAGAAATTAAGAAAAGGTGATTAGTTATGCATTTCGTTGCCTAGCGCTTTTGGGGACAAAAACTTTTTAGATGATGGTACGAATAGATGACGATTGATTCTGTTTTGTATTGAGGATTCTAAGGCGCTTGGCGATACGCCCAGAGTCAACGGGTTGTTCTGTTTTAGGAGCAATGGTTTGTAGTGTTGTAAATACTTTTCGTCCTTGTTGTGCACCAACCGCTGTCCGGTAGATGAGCGAATACCGTTAATTAGCAACATGGGATCATCTTCCAGCCCATCCAGTGACCGGTCGCTGTTTTCTGCACCACTAACCAATAAGCCCTGACGATCAAGAAAAGCGGCTACTCGCGACTAACCAAAAAATATCGACATGAAGCTATAAATGACATTCAGGACAACATCAATAACAGGGTACAAAATACCGGTATACAGCAATATTAAGATGATGAAAAACCCATAGGGTTCAACCCGCGCTAACGCTACCTGCACTTGCTTAGGGAGAAATTCCACAAGAATTCTAGAACCATCAAGCGGTGGAATAGGGATTAAGTTAAAGGCCGCTAATATAATATTAATTTTTGCCACTATAAGTAAAATCGTTGAAAATACCGAACTAGTACTAAACGCTTCAAACTGCATTAACAATAATGCAACCATTGCAATGAAGATATTCATTGTGCAACCTGCAAGCGCTACACAAATAACACCCAGCCGAGTGGGCTTTAGGTTAGAGTAATTTACCGGTACAGGCTTAGCCCAACCAAACCCAACAAACAAAAGCATAAGCGCGCCAATCGGGTCCACGTGTGCAACAGGGTTGAGGGTTAATCGCCCCGAATGCCTTGCAGTGTTGTCACCAAACCACGACGCAACTAGCCCGTGTGCAATTTCATGAAAAATAATGGAATACAAAAGCGGTACCGTCAACATTAAAAATGTTACCGGGCTTTGCATTAATAGAGATAAAAGACCCATACCTAATTTTTTAACCTTGTTAAGTTATAATTTTCGTTTAACCACTTTATAATTAATCAATGCCCCCCATGCTCGTCACTGGTGTAGTTTGCATAAACTAATTGAATGTTACTGAAGATTTAACAATCCCTCTAACTCTCTTAAAAAAAGGCGGGACATCCACACCTTCTGTTCATTTAAATCATTACATCAAAAGAAACATCATACTCTACTCAACTAAAAACTAATATTACACCGCGCAAAGGGCAAGGCAATAGTAAATATCTGCTGAGAAAATTGATATTAGAGATCAAAAAGCTAAGGGGGGTTGTGCCCCAAAGTGAGCTAGAAGTTTACAAAATGGTGGCCGATTTCACTCAGCCTCAACAGTTTGGAGTTAGCCCAATCACATTCGTCTATGCGTTAGTCATCTGCTGGTGCATTGCTTTAATCAATGCGACTAGTGCTTCTTTTGATAACTTATCAACTGTTTCAACTGTTTCAGCGAGTTGTTTTTTATCAGCAACAATTGGCGTGAAATCAATTGCCGGCTTAAGTACCGTTTTGATTAATTTC
>NZ_CEZLMY010000178.1:0-6967 GCF_983033635.1 Psychromonas sp.
ATCTTGGAACTTATGACCTTGCTTTTCATCAAATATTATTCGGTAATATTGAGAAAGCTCATGATCACTTTGCTGCGAGTCAAGCATTTCATCACTTTTTGAAAGAATACATAAACAGTTTTGTGAATTTTTAGTACGAAAACCACTGACACATTTAGTTTCAATATCTAAATACTCTTCTGGCCATTCAATTTTTCCAACCATATTATCTTCTGGATGCAGATTCGGATTAAAGATAACTTGTTTAATACCACATAAAAAACCGATCCGTTCACTCCAAAAAGCCCCAAGTCCCACACCACATATAAGAGGAGATTTGTCTTCGCTACTTTGGATATGCTTATGAACTTCTTTTAGAATATGGCTCATATCATGTTTAGGATGAATGGTGCTGTAATGGACAAAACGCACATCATCATCAATAAACTTTAATTGCATCACTTTTTCATGATTACCCGGGCTTGTTGCATCGAAGCCGTGTAGATAAATGATCATTTACTTATTCCCGCCTTTATTATTCTAATCGTAAATTTAGCGATTTATTTTATAAAACTTTTGCAATCTATATTTTCAATAGGTTTGTTTATAAGTCTATGGAAATTCATGTAGAGTGCAAGCGTTGAAATTAACTAATTAGATCCGCTCGGCAAACTGCTTTAGCTTTTGATTGTTTTCTATGCAAATCGATTGTTAATACAACCTAATTTATTAATAGCTGAATCATATAGCTGCATTACAAAGCGTCGATTGCTTATTATTGAAGTGGACGAATCAGGTCCGCCCGGCAAACTGCATTAGCTTTTGATTATTTTCAATCCAAATCGGATTTTTATGTAAAGGTAGTTCAACACGATTATTAATATAACGTAATTTATTAATAACGGTATCATTCCCCTGCATTGGAACTTTTAGATTGTCTAATATGGAAATGGCACCATTGATATCATTACAGGCCAAAATCAGATCACAGCCTGCATTAAGCGCACTTGTAGCACGACTTAAATGATTGCCTGCAAAACTTGCACCATGCATTGATAAATCATCACTAATAATCACACCATTAAAATTAAGTTGTTGACGTAATATATCCTGTAACCAATAAGAAGAAAAACCAGCTGGCTGATTATCACATTGTTGATAAACAACATGTGAAGGCATCACCGCATCGAGTGCCTCTCGTTTAATAAGCTGACTAAAGGGTAAAAGATCATTATTAAAAATGTCATCTTTGCTACGATTATCAATCGGTAAATCAATATGAGAATCTGCTTTAACACTACCATGTCCAGGAAAATGTTTACCTGTTGAACGCATACCCGCCGCTTTCATTCCTTTGATATATGCCTGCGCTAATTGTATCGTTTGCTCAACGGAAGATGAAAATGCGCGTTTTTGGATAACATCGGAAATACCATTTAAATCAAGTACGGGGGCAAAACTTAAATCAATATCACAGGCAATTAACTCACTGGCCATTACCCATGCACTGCTAAACGCCAATTCTTTTGCGTTCTCTATATCATTAAATTCAAGCAAAGAGCCAGCTGAAGGTAAAAGAGTAAAACCCTCTCTAAAGCGTTGTACTCGCCCCCCCTCGTGATCAACTGCAATTAAGATATCATTGCGGGCGTAAAAGCGTATCTGCTGAACAAGTTCCTTTAGTTGTATAATATTTACAAAGTTTCGGGTAAATAAAATAACCCCGGCAACTAATGGATGCCCTAATATCTCTTTTTCCTGTGCGTCTAATTCAACACTTTGTACATCTATAATCAAGGGTTTCATTTAATTACTCTCTTCTAATGCAAAAAAACCAGCATTGCTGGTTTTTTTATTTACACTTAAATCATTTGCCTATATTTCAAATAGAAACCGTTAAAATCATTTCAGGCGACTTAATAATTTATCAATTTCAATGCGCTGGGCACCATTACTATCATCAAGCACAGACAATAGTATCTCTTTTGCCCCCGCCTGATCGTCTATCTCCAGATATGCGCGCGCCAAATCAAGTTGAGCACCAATACCATTTTCATCATCATCGATATCAATCCCCTCTTCTGCATTAACGACATCTGGAAACTCATTTAAACCTAAATCAAGATCTAACTCCGCATAGGGTTCATCTTTACTTAATTGATCACTATTTTCCAATAGGGTTTCAATATCAATAAAATCAGTTATTTGTTCAGAATCTACTTTAGGAAGAGGCGCATCCACATTAAAGGCTACATCACTTAATTGCTTAGCGAATATGTCCTGTCCATTTTTCTCCAGTTTCTCTTTTGGCTCTTGCTCTGCAATTAAATCATCTAATGCCGATGCATCAAACGGCACATTTTCATCTAACTCAAGTGCAGCATCATCTAAGTCAGTTAAATCAAGCTCTGTAAGCTCAAGCTCAGCTGATAGTGCTGTACTCTCAGCCAACTCCGTTAAATCAAGCTCTGCCAGCTCATCTATCTCTGTAGTTTCAAGCTCAGCTAATAGTGCAGTACTCTCATCCAACTCTGTTAAATCAGTTAAATCAAGCTCTGCCAGCTCCTCTATCTCTGCAGTTTCAAGCTCAGCTGATTGGGCTTTGCTCTCATCCAACTCTGTTAAATCAGTTAAATCAAGCTCTGCCAGCTCCTCTATCTCTGCAGTTTCAAGCTCAGCTGATTGGGCTTTGCTCTCATCCAACTCTGTTAAATCAGTTAAATCAAGCTCAGGGAATTCTAATTCACTCTCTTCTGATTCGCTTAAATCTAACCCTACTATTTCATCAATATCCGAAATTTCAAGCTCAGGGAATTCTAATTCACTCTCTTCTGTTGGTAGATCAGCTTGTAATTCTTCGATAGCCGATAACTCAATTTCAGATAAGGTTTCATTATTTTCTGTAGATTCCGCAATAACAGGGGCAATGTCAGCCGATGTTGCAGTTAAATCTAAGCTTGATTCATCTTGCTCTGCAACATCATTTTGCTTTACCTCTGCATCACCTGATTGTTCAGATAACTGAGCTTCCCATTCTGCGGCCAAATCCAAATCAGCTTGCTCTTCAGCTGACACTGTTCCCGAATCAGCAACGCTTGAAATAAGATCTTCCTCTTCAACCAGCGCTCCTATACCAAACGGGTCATCTTCACTTGTCTGGATTTCTGAATCATCCAAATCGACACTTGAAATAAGATCTTCCTCTTCAGCCAAAGCGCCGATACCAAACGGATCATCTTCGCTAGTTTCAGGCTCTTCTGCTTCGGTTAAATCAACAACAGCAAAAGCATCGTCTTCATCAGTTAGATCAATACGTTCACTTTCTTCTGCTATGGTGAATGTCTCGTCATCATCAATATTTATTGCTTCTGCTTGCGGAGCTTCTTTACCGGTATCTTGAACCATCGAATCATCAGTTGTGAAGTCCAATTCTTGTTCCGGTTCGTTAGAAAGATCCTCGGTTAATAATGCATCAAACTGACCTGATTCTTCCATTAAGATTGCGGTTGACTCAGCAAGTTCCTGCTCTTGCTGTGCAAGTGAATGTTTAGATCGAATGCGTATTACTACTGCAAATATTGTCAGTAAGAATAAAATGGGAGAGATAATAACAATTAACAAATTAATTAATGATGAAGTAATCCAACGTAATATTTCATTTATTAAACCTTCACCACTAAATGGGCGCTCTGCAACCGCGTCAAGCTGTGCACGGTAATCATCAATGATCTGCTGCAGTTTTTTATGAATTAATAATTCGCTTTCAATCTGCTCTGTTAAGGCAGATAACTCATCTTGAAGTGGTTTCAATTTTAGTTTTAAACTTTGATTGGTCTCTGTAGCAACCACCAGTTGTTCATTAACTATATTTAACTCATTTTTCAGTGCATCTAATTTATTTTCAACTGCAATTAATTCTTTTTTATCGACTAAATTATCTTTAACTAATTCCGCCACCTCAGGCTGTACAATTTCAGTAACAGGCTTTTCCGCTGCTTCTTTTTTTACTGGCTCTTTTATTACAGACTCTTTTGCAGGGGCAACAGGCGGCAGATTTTCTTCACTGATTTGTACCTGTTTTTTCCCTGAATATTTCGCGATTAAAGCAGATGCTTCTTTATCCGTTTGCCCTTGAATAAACTCAAGTGTCGGTACTGCAATAACAGATTCAGGAATAAGTTTGTTTATATTGCCTTTATAAAAAGCATAAGGATTTAATTTATAAATCGCAACGAGGGTTTGTTGAATACTAACAGAGTTATCTGGTCGTAATTTCGTCGACATTCCCCACAAAGTTTCAACCGCGGAGATTGGTCCATATTGTTCATATGAAAGTGCTTGTTCGCCATTTGGCCCTGTTAAATCAAGACTAAAACTAATTGATGGAGAAAAAACTAAAGGAGAACAACATACAAGAGTAAGCAGGAAGCGCTTCATATTCATTCCTTGTTTAAAGCAAAAAAATTAAGTAATTAACAATATGGTTGATTAACCATGAATAATAAACCAGCTCAATCAACAGCCGTGAAATAAAAGGAAAAGTAAGGCTAGAATTGAGAGCTAGCCCACTATAATCATGCGTTCAAAGCTTTCACAGGTAGGTCAGGATCAGTTTTTCAGCAACTTGTACCGCATTACTGGCAATACCAAAATAAACATTGTCTGCGCAAACCCATAAGTTGATCCCATTAGGATCACAAACATCTTTACGTAAACGTCCGATTTTAACGTCCGCGTTGCCTATAACATCATTGATCATATCCGGGTAATCACAAACCGATTCGGCTAAAGATATCCCCTCGCTGTGATGTAATGTTTGTGCAACTTCTTCTAAATCAACAGGATAATGAGTCTGCAAATGCACTGCTTGTGCGCACCCATAAAACATCGGCACAATTACCTGCGTTGATGAAACAATAATTGATGGATCGTTTAATAAAGTACGAATTTCATTAACCAGACGTAACTCATCTAAACTGATACCATCATCGTTAAACTCCCCCAGTTGCGGGAAAACGTTAAACGCAGCTTGTTGAGGGAACAGTTCTGATTTAATGCCTTTGGCATTTAATAAACGCGCGGTTTCACCCGCAAGGGTTGTTACGCCCGCTTTACCGGCAGCTGAAACTGAATGGTAACTAGAAACGCTAACACGTACTAAACCCACTTCCTGATGAAGCTGTTTAATCGCAACCGCTAGTTGTGCAGACTCACTACTTGCAATTGATATTTTATTAGTTTCAGCATAGCGGCTAAGGTTATCTTCATTGACACCAATCTGTACTAACGGCACATTTTCATCAGCTGAAAAAGTGCCACTGTTATCAATAACAACACAATATTCGCTGGCAATATCAGCCCATTTTTGGGTTGTTTCTGTATCCGTCAAGAAAAAAGCAATATCAACCTGTTGCCAGTCAAAATCTTCAATTTCTAAGACATCAACAGGTTTACCGGAAAACATTACAGTATTTGTTTGAGTTTCAAACTCTTCATCCTCAGAATCTTCTTCAGATTCATTGATGCGAGGAGTATTGAATTGTTCAGCTCCACTTGCTAAAGGAAATACCTTTGCTACAGGAAAGTCTCGTGCCGCTAATACTTCTAGGGTTGTTTCGATACAGCCATTTAATTCACCAATCAGGGCGATATTATATTCAGATTTCATGTTATTCCTTTGTATCATTTAGTTCGCCAGTAGAAAAACCTAACGACTGCAATAATGTATTTTGTTTTACGCTTGAGTAAACGGTTAATGTCGATAATTCGCGGCGTTCTTGATATGTTTTGCGCATGGTATCAAAACCATCAACTTGATCAATCATTTGTCTGAATAAGGCATCATCTCGACGAACATCAAAAATCAGATGCATTAATGATTTTAATAAAGTCTGATCCATACTTTGCGAGATAGATATCTTATTAATAGCTGGTAAAGCCACAAACTCTTTTAATCTGTGTTTTGCCTCTATATCTAATAATGCAGATAAAGCTTGATACAACATCTCAGTGCCGCGTACTTTGCCATCTAAGCTATACCCTGCAATATGTGGTGTTGCAATTTCAACAAAAGGTAATAGCTGTTTTTCAATATTCGGTTCATTTTCCCATACATCTAATACCAATGTAGGATGAAGACCTTGTTGGGCAAGCTTTAGCAGCGCTTTATTATCAATAACTTCACCACGTGATGCATTTAATAAAATTTGCTTAGCAGTAAGCTGCTTAAGTACTTGCTCATCAAACATATGCACCGTCGGGTATGCACCGTGTGCAGTTTTAGGAACATGTAAACTGATTATGTCAGCTTTTAATACCTCATCAAAAGTACAAAAATCACGCTTATCACCCGCATTTTGCAATGGTGGATCATATAGTTTGCAGTTAAGACCCAAGGCATTTAAACGTTGCCAAACCGCACTGCCTGTATTACCCGCACCAACGATTGCTAGCGTTTTATCGGTTAACTTAAATTGTTGTTTTTCGGCTAAAACAAGCAGGCTACTCAATATATATTCAGCGACAGAAATTTTATTGCAACCAGGTGCACTGCTGAATTTAATGCCCCGCTTTTTCAGATAGCTTTGATCGATATGATCGGTACCAATCGTCGCGGTTCCGACAAATTTAAGTGAACTATTTAAACTTAATAGTTGCTCATTAACCTGTGTAATTGAACGCACTAACAATACATCTGCATCTTCCAGCTGCTCAGCGGTAACCGTTCGTCCTGGAAAAAAATGTAGATTTCCGAGATCAGTAAAAAACGCTTCTGCATAGGGAATATTTTCATCAATATAAATATTCATCTTTTTTCCTACGGTGTTATATACCCAAACTACTTGAAGATGCAGATTCAGAGTTTCGTCCGGATGCTAGAACAAGGCGTAACATGATGAGAATGGTTGTTCCCTTTTCAAGTGTTACAACGCGGTGCTAGCTTTCGGGCGAATCTCCCGAAGGGCAAGGCGATAAACGATGCTCTTCG
>NZ_CEZLMY010000179.1:0-386 GCF_983033635.1 Psychromonas sp.
TGAAGTTGAAATTGCCAATGGTGAAGCTTATTTACGTGAAGATTCTAAACGTCCAATTATTTTAATGGCAGGGGGCACTGGCTTTTCGTATGTAAAATCACTGCTTGAACAAATTGTCCATCTGCAATTAGAAAATCCTGTATACCTTTATTGGGGGGTAAAAGAGTACTCACATTTCTATTTTGAAAATGAAGCTGTTGCATGGGCGAAAAAACACAGTAATATTCACTTTCATCCTGTAATTGAAGTGCCGGAAGCCGAGTGGCAAGGGCATCAAGGTTATGTTCACCAAGCTGTTTTAAATGAATTTGCTAACTTAAGTGCTTTTGATATTTATATCGTAGGTCGTTTTGAAATGGCAAAAATTGCACGCGAGGATTTTGTGC
>NZ_CEZLMY010000179.1:396-6819 GCF_983033635.1 Psychromonas sp.
GTTGATCATATTTTTGGTGATGCATTTGCTTTTATTTAGAATAAACATTTTTTTTGAATTAAGTAATTAGCATAAATCTAAGCACTTATCTGCTTCATTTTGGAATTTAATAAACGTCTATGACCAGCAAAACCATCGTTACATCTGAACAGCCCCTTGCTGAATCAATTAATCAATTGTTTCTGCGTTTTCTAGTGGGTAAAAATAAAATATATAAAGAAGAAGAATATAACGATGGCTTATCGGAAACCGGGTTAAATGGTGATGATCAGCTTGTTTTGTCCTCTCAAGATAAAAGTGGTTGGAATCAACGCATTTTATTGGATGTTGAAAAACAACGTGTTAAACGTGTTGAGGCAGATAAGCGACTGAAAAATAAACGCAATGCGTTATTAATGCGTTATTTCCAACAATCATTACTAAAAGTTGTTAATGAAAAACTAGAAAATAGCGACAATGTAATTAACGATCAGTTACAGCTTAGAGAGAGCACTGTTGAGCTATTAAAAAAATTACTTGCCGGCGAGCCTCGCTATTCGGTATTAGCATCTTTGCTCGAGTTAAATATTGGTACACGTAATCGTCTGCTGTTTTTAGTGGGCTGTGAAAATTTTATGGCTGAACTTGGACGAGATCCTCGTAATGTGCGGGATATTCAAAGTGCAATTGGTTTGATTGGTACGGATGTACTGCGTTATTTGATACCTGCCATTTTATTTAAATACCGCATTAATGCGTATAGTCACCATAATATCTTGTTCGCGAAAAAACTTTGGCGTTATGAGATGACATTAGGGCAAACTTGTACTGCTTTAATGCAGCAGGCGAATTACCGTCGCCCTTATGAAGGTATGTTGCTGTCAGCTATGGTCAATTTTGCTTATGTGGCGAGTTATCAGCAGTACCTCGCTTCATTTGAAGTGGTCAGAACAGCTTGTCTTGATCAAGCGCGCGACAGAGGTGAGAAAGATCGTCATGATTTTTTCTATGATATACAAAGCGATTCAGCATCTTTGCAGGCGTTATTAGTTTCACAAGCCAGCCTGAAGTTAAGCCTTGTCTTATCTGAAAACATATTTAGCAAAGATTTCCCGCACCTAGTTAATGCATTAAAAGAGGAGGTTGAGCAAGTTGCTTTTGAGGAGCGGACGCTAGTAGGTAAAATCTTATTTAAAGCGGTACGTTTTGCAAAGTATGATCAATTACGTTCGTCCCGTTTATTTAAAACGCAATGGTTGGATGAGTATTTGCAGGATTCGCAGATCGACAGTGCGACCTATAAAAATCTTTTACGCCAGGAGCTGTTCCGCTTTAAACCGACTTGGTCTTAAAAATCAAACTTCTCGCATATTTCTCAATTAAACTCGCTGTCGCTTTTAAAAGCAGGTAAAATGCGCCTTCAATTTTATAGAGAGTGAAAAAATGGTTAACTCATCAGATAAATTCAGTGATATTCGACCTTATAATGACGATGAAATTCAACCCGCGCTCCAGCGTGTTATTAATAGTAACGAGTTTCTTGATGCGATCATTAGCTTTCGTTTCTCTAAAATTTCCAAATTCATAGGTTTTATCTTAAAGCCGCTATTACGCCGTTACTTTTTATATAAATGGGGCGCGATTAATAGTATTGATGAGATGCAGCAAGTTGTTGGTGATTATATGCTGCATATGATTGCTTCAACGACCACCAAATTCAGCTATTCAGGTCTTGAAAATCTCGATCCAACGAAAAACTACCTTTTTATTTCTAACCATCGTGATATTGCCATGGATCCCTCTTTTGTAAATTGGGCGTTATTTTCCGAAAAGTTTAAAACAGTGCGTATTGCGATTGGTGATAACCTGTTAAGTAAGCCGTATGTTTCCGATTTAATGCGTATGAACAAAAGCTTTATTGTTAAGCGTTCAGTATCAGGTATACGTGAGATGCTAAAGGCTTTGTCACATTTATCTGATTACATTTTCAGCTCATTACAGGAAGAGAGCAGTATCTGGATTGCACAACGAGAGGGGCGTGCAAAAGATGGTTTTGATAAAACAGAGCCAGCTATTGTGAAAATGTTTTACGTGAACGGCAAAAAGAAAAAAATAGCGTTTCCTGATTACATTAAACTGCTCAATATTGTGCCTGTAGCTGTCTCTTATGAGTTTGACCCTTGTGATCAGCAAAAAGCGCAAGAGTTATATGACAAAGCAGAAAACGGTGAATATAAAAAATCACAGTTTGAAGATATCGAAAGTATTGTGCGCGGTATCCTTGGCCAAAAAGGCCACGTACATGTGGCGTTTGGCACTCCATTACAAGATGAATTTTTAGATGCTGATGCAGTTGCACAAGAGATAGATGCTCAGATTTATCAAAATTACCATTTACACCCATCTAATTTTATTGCCGCCGAAGAAGACTCTAAAGCGATTAGTGAAACTGATAAGCAGGCTTTTAAAGAGCGCTTACAGGCGATCAAACCTGAATTACAGGCAACAGTATTAAAAATGTATGCAAATCCGGTTAGTAACCATCCTAAGCTGTAAAACCGCTCAAAAATAAAACAGATTAACTGTTGTTATGCACATAGCTTTTTTTTAGTTATGTGCATTTTTTGTCTTATTAATAATTTATCTATTTGAAAATAAGGCACTAATTCTAATTGCTTGTAGCACTTGCAATTATGCTTAAAACTATTAACAGAGTTATCCACAGCATGCGTCTGTATTGAAAGTGAACAACCACTTACCTTTATAGCAGGGAAATACCCCTATTATTTCCTAAATATTTTCTGTTATTACTGATTGAATCGGTATAATCACTCTCTATTTTCTCTGATATTGGTAATAAGCTAATGGCGACTATTCCTGAAAATCCTTTTGTTCTTGTTGATGGCTCTTCTTATCTTTACCGTGCTTTTTATGCGCCTCCACATCTGACCAACTCTGCAGGTGAACCAACCGGCGCGGTATATGGCGTGGTTAATATGCTGCAAAGTTTATTAAAGCAGTTTAATCCAAGCCATATTGTGGTGGTATTTGATGCTAAAGGTAAAACCTTTAGGGATGAGATGTATAAGGAATACAAGGCACAGCGTCCAAGCATGCCAGATGATCTGCGTTGCCAAATTGAACCGTTACATAATGTCATTAAAGCTATGGGTCTGCCCATTTTAATCATACCAGGTGTAGAAGCGGATGATGTTATCGGCACGCTTTCCCGTCAAGCAAGTGCGCAGGGAATCCCTACTTTAATCAGCACCGGTGATAAGGATATGGCGCAGCTGGTGGATGAGCATACTTTATTGATCAATACCATGACGGATACTGTCTTAGATGTACAGGGAGTAAATGATAAATTTGGTATTCCGCCAGAATTGATTATCGATTATCTTGGATTGATGGGAGATAAGGTCGATAACATCCCCGGCGTGCCGGGTGTTGGTGAAAAAACTGCATTGGCGATGTTACAAGGCATCGGCTCAGTTGATGATATCTATCAAAACCTTGAAAAACTTGCACCACTTGGTTTCCGTGGCAGTAAAACCATGGCTAAAAAAATGCAGGATAATGAAGAGATGGCGCGCCTCTCTTACCAACTTGCGACCATTAAAACAGATGTAGAATTATCTGAAGGTTATAGCGATTTTACGCATAAAGAACAAGATACTGATGCGTTAGTACAGTTATTTGGCAAGCTTGAATTTAAGCGCTGGTTATCCGCTTTGCTGGATGGCGGCAAAATGGTTGCAAAGCACTCATCAGCGACAGCAACGAATAATACGACTAATGAGATAGCTTTAACCCCTGCACTGGTTGACCGCAGTGCTTATAAAACAATTTATACGCAAGGCCAGTTAAGCCAATGGATCAGTAAGTTAGAAAAAGCGCCATTATTTGCCTTGGATACAGAAACAACCAGCTTAGATTATATGCAAGCTGAAATTGTTGGTTTATCTTTTGCTATTCAAACTAATGTTGGTAGTGAAGAAGCGCCGATTATTGAAGCAGCTTATCTTCCTCTTGCACATGATTATATTGATGCGCCTAAGCAGTTAGATTTAACGGATACCTTAGGGCAACTAAAAGCGCTGTTAGAATCTAGCGAATGCAAAAAAGTTGGTCAAAATTTAAAATATGATCGTAGTGTTTTATTAAATCATGGTATTGAATTAAAAGGTATTCAGTTTGATACCATGCTTGAATCATATGTTGTCGATAGCACAGGTAAACATGATATGGATACCCTGGCACTCAAGTATCTTGGTCATAAATGTATCTCCTTTGAAGAAATCGCGGGTAAAGGCAAAAAACAACTGACCTTTAATCAGATCACTATTAAAGAAGCTGCACCTTATGCCGCTGAGGATGCGGATATTACCTTACGTCTGCACCTTGAGCTATTTGAGCGTTTACTGGCTTGTGAACCTTTATTAAATGTTTTCAATAATATTGAACTGCCTTTATTAACCGTGCTTTCTGATGTTGAACGCGGCGGAGTTGAGATTGACAGTGCTCTGTTAACTCAGCAAAGCAATGAGATTGCTAAGCGATTATTAGAGCTTGAAGAGGCTGCTTACGCTGAGGCGGGCAAACCATTCAATTTAAGTTCTCCAAAGCAGCTGCAGACGATTTTATTTGAAGAGCTGAACTTACCTGTTTTAAAGAAAACGCCAAAAGGCGCGGCTTCTACAGCTGAAGAAGTTTTACAAGAGTTAGCGTTAACTTACCCGCTTCCTAAATTGATTATTGAACACCGTGGTTTAAGTAAGTTGAAATCAACCTACACCGATAAACTGCCGAAAATGGTTAATGATAAAACCGGGCGCGTGCATACCTCTTATCACCAGGCGGTAACCGTCACTGGGCGTTTATCTTCAAGCGATCCAAATTTACAAAACATCCCAATTCGAAGTGCAGAAGGCCGTCGTATTCGCCAAGCTTTTATCGCACAACCGGGTTACAAAATAGTTGCTGCCGATTATAGTCAAATTGAACTGCGTATTATGGCACACCTTTCTCAGGACAAAGGTTTACTGGAGGCCTTTTCAGCAGGCAAAGATATTCATAAAGCGACCGCTGCAGAAGTTTTTTCTGTTCCGCTTGAGCAAGTAACAACCGAGCAGAGACGCAGTGCAAAAGCGATTAACTTCGGTCTTATTTATGGTATGAGTGCTTTTGGGCTTGCCAAGCAACTTAATATTGGCCGTCAGGAAGCGCAGCAGTATATGGACAGATACTTTAACCGCTACCCCGGTGTACTTACTTATATGGAAGATACGCGCACTTTAGCGCATGAAAACGGTTATGTTGAAACCATTTTGGGGCGCCGTTTACAATTGCCTAATATCAAGTCGCGCAATGGCATGCTTAAAAAAGCTGCTGAGCGAGCAGCCATTAACGCGCCAATGCAGGGTACTGCTGCCGATATTATCAAAAATGCTATGATTGATATGGCACGTTGGGTGCAGGATAAAGAAGCTGGAAGTGTGCAGTTACTAATGCAGGTGCACGATGAATTAGTATTCAGTATTAAAGAAGAGTTTGTTGAGTCCTACACAAACGAGATCCAAATTATTATGGCAAATGCGGCTGATTTAGATGTGCCTCTGATTGCCGATGCCGGCGTTGGTGATAACTGGGATCAGGCACATTAATCTATACCCAAGCTGCTTGAAGATGCAGGAATCAGCAAGTTGAGAGGTGACCATATTCAATGCATGAAGTTGAAGATCTAGCATTCTAAATCAATGCTTCATAACGCTGAAGGTGGTCGCCTCTCGCCTTGCCCTATGGGAGGCTCGTTCGAAAGCCAGCTCTGCGTTACAACATTTGAAAAGGGAGTCACCATTATCTTCATGTTGTGCCTTGATCTGGCGTCCGAACGAGTCTCTGAATCTGCATCTTCAAGTAGTTTGGGTATATACCAAATCCAATAATTTTATATTCATTTATGCTTGTTAAAATGAATGCTAGCTTCGTTATTGATTTTGCAATTAAAACAACTAGTTACTGCAATCAAAGCCTTGCTTTCATCCATTTTTCCTACGCCTAAATAGAGCTCCTAATTAATGGAATTGGTATTAAATACTAACTGCGGTGAACTTTTTTCAATCGCTGTGGACTAATGCTATGAACTAGTTAAATTTCATAGTTTTTCCTTAGTTTTTCCTTAGTTTTGTTTTACTTTTAACCTCTTTGCATAACCATTTGCAAAGAGGTTTTTTTTTGCTGTTTTTTGGCGATTAAAGCAGTGCAGCTAATATTATACCAATCTCATTAATTAACTTGTCAATCGAGTCAATTCCCGAAAGCAGAATGAAATCATACCAATCAGCTTAATATTATGATCTATTCATGGAAGTTTGGCGAATTGAACGCCAGTTCAGGTTTATGAGCGGGTAAGCTCTGCGAACCCTGGTTCTTCAGTCGCGC
>NZ_CEZLMY010000180.1:0-6800 GCF_983033635.1 Psychromonas sp.
ATAAATACCCGCTAAGGTGCAGCGGGTATTTGCTCGGCAGCCGACTAAATATAAAGCAAACTCCTTTGACGGTTTTTTAACCACCAACATAAAGTGTGAAAACGATGGATGATAGATTAGCTAACGTAAGCTGGGAAATGGGACAGACTCTTCTGCCGGAGCATCTTTGTGCGCAGCAGGACTCCATTCTTGCCAATATGGCGCAAAGGTTTGATATGTATGGTTTGCCATTCTATGGTGTTGGCAAGCTCAAACTGAATGAGACCTTGCTTAGTGAGGGGATATTTTCTGTTCAGGAAATGAGTCTGGTTATGAGCTCAGGTTTGCTGCTGGACTTGCCGGGTAATTCAGTGCTTTCACCCTTTAACCTTAATGTATCAGGAACAACAAGCGTTGCTGTTTACCTCCATGTATTGAAACAAGCACAACCTGAAGGGAAAATGTCGGAGGGTTGGCAAGAACAAACAAATCTAAATATCCCTAGGGTTATATATTCTCTGGTGCTGTCATCGGAACAGGTATATCCGGATATTACTGAAACAATTAAGCTGGCCGAGTTTGATAAATCCCCAGAGGGTATATGGCAGTTATCTTTAAGCTTTATTCCCCCTTTGTTACAGGTAGGAAGATCGCCATTTCTGAAGAAGCCTTTGGCTGAGCTTGCGGAGTCTTTGGAATTGTTTCAATACAATTTATCTATGGATGTTGCCAGCGCCCTGAGTGGTGACATTTTGTTTAGCGTGAAGCAATGTTTGAAAAGCGTATTTAAGGCTAGAAGGTTTTTGGCGAACCTTGCTACGCAAGTACATTTACATCCTTATTATCTGTATGAAATGCTATATATCCTATATGCCGATGTTTGCTTTTACCGGAATTTAACGCCAGATAACATTTGCGCAGCCTATGAGCATAGTCAGCTTTCTACATTAAAAGACCTTATAGAAACTCTTAATGAACAAATGAGACTGGTTCGAAGTCGACCTCCATATTTGCCATTTGAGCTTAAAGATAATGTTTACCAAATCAAGTTGCCGCAAGAAATCAGACAGGCTGCTTATGTTTACCTTTTGATTCAGAAAGATCAGGTAGTAGCTGATATTAACATTGAAAATTTTAAACTGGCAGGTTTATCCCGATTGTCTCTGATCCATCAAATGGCTTTGCATGGTATTCCGTTGAAAAAGGTTGAACGCCCACCTTTTCAACATTCTTTTGGGGCAGAAGTGGAGTTTTATCTGTTCAAGGAAGGTGAAGAATGGGATCACGCACTGAATGAGATGGCGGTGGCATTTTATGATAGGTCCGAGTTGAAAAATACAAGCTTCTATCTGTATTGGCGGACAGGTTAGTCATGGGATGAACTGTTGCGTCCCTTAATAATAGGTTATGCGAAAATGACTTTTTTTACTAAGTTCGAAGAGAAAAAAGATATTGATAACAAAAATCTGTATCTATTGAGCATTGTTGAAAATTTAAATCATATGCTCAATACCAAAAAAGGTTATGGAAGCTTTCTTAAAGGGTACGGAATTCGAGATATGAACCAGCACAGTTCATATGATCAGTTATCTGCCGCGATTATGGAAGAAGTTAAATACAATATTGAACACTATGAATCGAGATTACTGCTGGAAGAGATAACGTTGCTTGATGACAGTAATCCCTTTCGTATTTCATTTAAAATTCGATGCAGGATAAAGGAGACAGAAAAATCTTTAGTGATGGAATTTGATTCTGTATATAAAGATTTTACTGTGAGATATGGTTGCTAACTTAGATGGAAATAAAATGTTTACTGATGCACTTGAAATCGCTATGAAGCTAACTATTGCCGGGGAATCATTTAATATCCCTGCTGGTAATATAAAAAACTTTACGCTCAATCTTAGACCTTATGGTTTTTTTTCGGAACTTAGCTTTTGGGTATCTCTGGTGACTAAAGAAGATAAAATATTTGACCATTTTACAACAGATGCCTTGATTGAGGTGTTGCTAAAAATTGAGCCCCATTTTAAACCTGATAATGAATCGAGTCAGTCAGAAATAGAGCCGATAGAATTACAAGGCCTGGTTATGGATAAGGTGATTCTAAACGAGGTTACTATTGAAAATGTGCATTTGCAGGGGGATCTGGTTTTGTACAGGCACTACCAGATACAGTTTGCTGATCCGGCATTCGTTCTCTGGCGTCAACATTTTCCCTGCGATATATTGGTGGATAAAAGTGTCAAAGAGTTGATCGAATCCAATAGAACCAACAATGTATTAATACAATATGACTGGCCTGAAATTGAGGAAGAATTTGCTATCAATACTCTACCCTTAGGGGCTGAAAATAATAATGTCAGTTTTTATGACTTTATAGTTTGGTATGTTGCTTCTCAAAATGCTGTTTTTACATACAATCTTAAGAGTAATGAATATCTTCTTGCCAAGAATAAGGATCAAAATAGTGATGCGGTTGCGATCAGCAAGCTGGAAATATCATCGCATCAGATAAAGTTCCCTGCTAGTACTAGATATAATGACAGGCTAATGAACATTTTTTCAGAAAATCCAGGTAAAAAGCAGACTGACCGTCAGCAAGCTATAACAGGTATTCGTCGGGATATTCTGGTTCGACAGCCGATTGCAGCTGAATTTGACAAAGCATTCGATCTTGAATCTGAAAAACAAAAAAGTCGCAGTCATGAAATAGAGTTTAACCATTGCCGTTTTCCTCTGCTCACTTATCGGCCAGGCATTATTGTTAAACTTGAGGGTGGTTTATGGAGCGATAAGATTTTTCTATTGGGGCAAGAGTACCGGGTGCGAGATGTTTTTATTCAGGCTCGTGCAGTCAATGAAGAAGCGGATAGTGAACACAATATGCCGTTCTGTCGCTACCATATTGATATGCAATCACAATTAGAATTGAAAGACGAAACTGCACTTAACTTGCCTGAATATGAATATCCTCAATTTCCACTGTATGTAGAAGGAAAAATAATCAGTGAGCAGGGGGCTGATGAAGATGAGACTTATCAGTTCTATCAGCATCCCCAAACCAGCCTTGAACAATACCGGATAAAGCTGCCGCTTTTTGATAACCAACAGCTAGTGGCACCTTTTGAACCGATTTTTTCTCCGGGGCATTTTTATTTTCCTGCATATAAAGATGCAAGGGTCTTGTTGGCAGTTGATTTTCATTGTGCTCGCATTGTCAGGTTTCTGGACTGGCGTCCCGATTGCCGTTTGCCTATGGAAAGTCAAGGGAACCACTTATTGCTTGGTATTAATGACAGCAGTAAGACCTCTATTAACCATATTTATGTGGACAACAAACCTAGGATGAATATGCAACGGACTTCGGGGGCGGACACGCAAAAAATACAGTTTCATGAAGGAAGAATTGTGCTGGAAACTAAACAGGAAGAATGATACGTCTAACGATAGCTAAAGGGTATTGAGTTATGGAAACACTGGTTTGCCGGATAGAACTTGATAAAGAAAAAGGGATCATTCTGACTGTAGAAAATGATGATGATTCAATTGTTCAAACTATTGTTATGGATGGTACCAGTATTAAATCAAAGGTTGAAGGATCTAAAGATTCAAGCTCGATTACCCAGACGCAGGAAGGCGTTTTTATGCAGTGTTCTACGTTTGTTCTTGATGCGGAAACCATAACCTGTAAGTCAAAAAAGGCAACACAGCTTCAAAGCGGCCTAAATTTTGACATCAAAAGCAAAGCTGATATTTCCGTTGAAGCTAGTAAAAAAGCGGTATTGAAAGCAATGGATGTCAGTATTAATGGCACTGTCAATACTGAGGTGAAAGCTGTAAAACTAAGTATGGAAGGGAGCGCTAGTGCTGAATTAAAAGCGGCGTCTATCAAACTTGAGTCGAAGGGAATGTTGGATCTTATCTCTAATGGTCTTGCTACTTTGAAAGGTAGTTTGGTTAATATCAAAGGAATTTTGAATCTGGGATAACTTACGCAAAATTTGGCTTTTTAAATGGTACGTTCGGTAAGTATTAGAACGATAATTTATAGGATTTGTGCTGATTATTATGAAGATAGATGAAAGCCTTTATAAAACATTTTTGGAAGAGATGGGCGCACTTGATAGCTTCCGGATGACTTATGCTTCGCTGCATCCTGGCGTACCTCTGGCTCATGACGATCCTGATGTCAAACGCTTAATTGAGGCTATGGCCCTCTTTTCAGCTCGTACGCGCTTAGCAGGAACACGCAATATCAGCGCCACGCACCGACGAATTTTTCAGCAGTTTTTCCCTTATCTTTTGAGTCCTTTGCCGGCCATGACCTTATTACAAGCTCAGCCGACAAGACACCTTGCTGAAACTATTGATCTGCCAAAAGGATCGGAAATTGCTGTTTCATCAGAAACCAAGGGTACCGCACTATTTAAAACCATGAGCCAGCTGCGGATCTTACCGATAACTCTTTCGGAATTTAATCTGTTGTCATTACCGAATAAGGGGTATCGGATGACACTGCGTCTGAAGGCATCTTTTGTTCGTAGCGAAGATATTGGTAGGATTAGTTTCCAGATTAATCATTTAGGTAATTATGAAGCTTCACAAGGTGTTCTAGTTAAATTACAGAAACACATAAAGCGTGCAACAGTGGTTTTTAACGAAAAAGTTTGTGAAACCACACCTGGTACACCCTGCGATGTGTCGTATGGTCTCCCGATTGATGATGAAGATAATGACTTTACCCATCCGCTTGAGAAGGAACGGCTGTTTTTTCATTTTCCCTGGCAGGAGTTATTTTTCAATATTGAAGTTGGCAAGCCTCCTCGCAACTGGACCGATTTTACTATTATTCTTGACCTTGATTCGGAGTGGCCTGCCAATCTTGTACTAAATCGCGATGTGTTTCGATTATTTACAATCCCTATGATTAACCTGCATAAAGGTGTTTCCCAGGCGATAAGCTGCAATGGAACAAAAGAGGCATATGCTATACACCATTCTGATTTGGAACAGGGTTATAGTCTCCACTCCGTACTCGGAGTATATGAGATAGCTAAAGACGGCATGGTGCCGGTAAAACCCGGTATCCTTTCTGGGACAGTGCCTTCCTATGAGACCAGTGAAACAACCGATAGCCAGGGAAATAAACATCATTACCTCAACCTGCATTTTCCAAATGCATTTCAGCACCCTAAAACCATTACGACCGAGGCATTATGGATTCAACCCTGGTTTTCAGAGGCTATTTCTCAAAGGCTGGAAGTCACGCCATTCAGTCGCAGTGTTATAGGGGTAAAATGGGAACTACCGGTAGATTTTGTTCCCCATTCAGATAATTTTTTTCAGGAAAATATTGATGGCTTTCTGCAGTTTCTTGCCCTTACTAACAAGGAAATTTTAAATCGTGATGATTTAACCGACATTCTTTTGGTTATGGGAGGAATGCAGCAAGCTTCGTTTCATCAAATAATGGATTTGCTGCTAGAGCTTCGGGTTGAAAAATCGCAGCACCTTGGCAGTGAGGTGTCTAATCATATTAAACATCGCTATCAGCTACTTTTCAGGGACTATGATCCCAGTATGGAGCCGCTGGTTGAAACATTCGTGAGCCATGTAGAAAATATTCTCGATGCCTGGATTTCAGGTGCAAAGATTGAGGTTTATTATTTAACACCAGACAATAGTGTCATTTCATCAACAGAAAAGAAAAGCTTATGAAAAATCAATATTGGGAAGCAGTTCATCAGGTTTATAGCAAAATGGAATCACTCTGTGGCGCTAGACTCCGTACTCCGGATACTCCACTTTTTTACGGTGATACAAAAGATAAAGTTAAAGTTAAAGATAAAGTTAAAGATGTGTCAAAAGCCCCGCCGCAGGATCAATCTCAAACTCCTTTGTGCACCGATGATGTTGTGAATATTCGAACGGAGATGCGGACTCAGCTTGATTTTTTGCGGGCTACGGTTTCAGAGTTGTATTCTGAGCGCGACGTTTATCTGATTATTTTCCCTATTGTTGCACATATTGATGAATTAATTCAAACCAGTTTTTTACGGGAAATGCAAACAGGTTGGCCGCTTTTACAGAAAGAGCTTTTTAAGTTGGATAATGCCGGAGAAGTATTTTATGAAATTATCGACGATATTTTGTTAAAGCCTCAGACACCTGTTTTTATTTTTGAAATTTACTATTTTTGTCTGAGTTACGGCTTTCGCGGAAGGTATGAGGGTAACCCTGTTAAGGTCAAGGAGTACATGAAAAAACTGCAATCAAGATTACAGCAGGACATGCTTGACATTACTTCAGTTGAAGTCGAAGAGGCGGCTATGGGTAATATAGGCAGCTTTAATTCTCCTTATATGAACTACCTGATCGCAGCCGGAGCTATTTTAGGTGTTTATCTGTTTTTCATTATTTTAGGAAAATACATATAGATAGTGCTGTTGCTTTAGAAAATTCGCGAATGAAAATGGAGCTGCTTTTGACGGATAAAATAGATGAATTGTTTTCCCCTGAGCGATTACACGGTAATTGGAACAAAACGGCTAACGGTAATGATCAAGAAGCAGATAGTGCGCCTCAGATTGTCGATTACTTACAAATTCTGCAAGGGGTGTCAGTTTTGGTTGAACAGCGATTTTTACATGATGATGCAATGGTACTTCGTCTACTACTTGGTGATTTAAAGATATTATTAGAACAAAAATATCCGGCGGCGGAAACGGTTAACACCCATATTGACGAAAAAAGCGCTGCTGAAACCGGCGCTGTGGACGTGCAAATTGATCAGCTTATCAATCAAGTCGAAGATT
>NZ_CEZLMY010000181.1:0-1026 GCF_983033635.1 Psychromonas sp.
CGGCTTTAAAGCGCGACCGTTAAAATTATGTACTGGCCGAGTGTTTGGACTAACAGTCAGCGCTCCCGTTTCTGGGATTTCAATAGCAGGTGAAAAATCGTCCAGGTTTTCATCTTGGTCATCAATAATATTTTTAGCTGCATCAGCCACGCCAGAAGCAAGTTCCAGTTGTTTCTCAACTGCAAGTTCCGCATGGTCAACTAACGTTTCACCAATAATATTAAGAGCTTGTGCTTGTTGTGAGTTATCCGCTAAGTAGTCACCAAAGATAAGTTTACTAGATACAGCTAAACCTGAATCGGTAACAGATTGAACTACTTTTTCTTCCGCTTCGGCCTGCGTCATACCAGGGTTTGCAGCCAACTGCTTAACGACCATGTTAGTTATAGGGCTAGCGACTGTAGAACCCGCTGGAGCAGCGAGAACAAAATCACTTGCCACTAAACCACGAGTGGTATCTATCGTTTGGCCAGAAATAGCCTTGACAAACACAGCATGTGTTTTGTATTCAGTTGGTAAAGTAAATTTGCCATCGGTATCGGTATTCGAGTCTAACTTAATGTCTGCACTATCAAGAGATAGGTTGTCATTCACGTCTACCCATAATTCAGCATTTGATAAATACCCATCTATCGCCCTGACAAAGGAGCTGTCGCCGTCACTACTTGAGCCGCCACAAGCCGTTAACGCCATCACCATTGATGCTGCTAGAAAACCAGTCTTATTCATAATCATTTATTCCTTTAATTGAATCTGAGGGATCGTCAGGTAAAGATTTGTTAATACGCTGACATCCTGTGCATTAATTGATCACCATTAGTTTATTTATGGAGCAGCGAAAAAGTGTGAGCTATAGCTAGAGAAAAACAATTACCAACGATCATTTTTTAACCACTAACAAAATATGTTGTTTACTCGTTTTTGTATGGCGTTATCAAGTGGAATGTTTAATTTGGAAGTGATTTTACTTATGTATTAAAGTACGCCATTAAGCCCATTATCAACTAATACCAGTCGATACATGCT
>NZ_CEZLMY010000181.1:1036-6749 GCF_983033635.1 Psychromonas sp.
CAGGCTTTCATGGCGAGTTGCACTTCAATAATAATCACGTAATAACAGGTTGGGAGTTTTATAAGCTTTGAAAAAGCAGCTTTTCAGACTAGCTAAGATGCGCTGTTTTCGATAAAAACGTGAGCCATCGCTATATAACAATAATTACCACTGCACTTTTTTCAGCTACTAACAAAATATGTTGCCACTTGTGTTTGTATGGCGTTATGAAGTGGAATATAAAAAGCGGACTGCAAATCTTTCCAATAAAGTTAGATAATTGAAGATTGTTATATTCACTTAGATGTTTGAATTTCTAAGGCACTTCGTGCAGCAAAGTGGTCAGATAGTGAAAATTCAAGCGAGCATACTTTCCGAGAACAGTTCAACCATTATCAGAAATTCCCACGCTCGTTTTATGCCCTTTCCGACATAGAAAGCTAACTCACAATCGCTCCTTCAGTAGGATGATCCCTTGGCTCTTTAGACTCTGCGTGTACATTAATCAGGTGTTTCGCCGAATCCGCAATGTGCGACTGTACTTTCAATTTTCGGACACTCTTTTGATAAAAAATCCTGATGCCCGCTTGAACACTTGCTAGCTAAATACGATATGTTTGTTTGAAGCCGACTTGACGCACATTGCATATATTTAATTTAACTTGAAAACAAATCTCTTAATTTGACAAAATTGCTTTGCAAATTTCAATATCAATGTTAAAAAAGCCGCTTTAATCTATGTGCCCAATTCATCGACAGCTGTTTTTCTGCCCTGTCGCCGACGATTGTTTACCCTTGCCTCTTTTACGGGCGTTGTGGTGACACGTGCGCAAAAATACTATTAATGCTTTAAACAGCTAACAAAAGTGGATAATGAAAACAGTAATTTTTATATTTATCACCCTCTTCACAATCACAGGGCATTCACATCAATTTTCACAAAATAGTGAAATGTCACAACGAAGAGTTATCTCGACAAAATTTGAGATGGAAGGCTACCGCGATCTAGCTGAAATCGAAAAGGTTCAATCTGTTAATAGATACTTTAATCGCTTTCAATATTTAAAAGATATTAATGTGTGGAAAAAAAAGAACTACTGGGCAACTCCTAAAGAGTTCGTTACTAATGGTGGTGGAGATTGTGAAGACTTTGCCATTGCAAAAATGTTTCACCTGATAGATCTTGGTGTCGATTCGAGCAAATTAATGCTTGCCTATGGAAAAACACTCCCGTCAGATCAAGATCATATTGTTCTGCTCTATTACAAATTACCAAACTCAACTCCACTAGTCTTAGACAATAATGAAAGTTACCTAGAGCCACTAAATGAGAGAAAGAATCTCAAACTTGTCTATGCCTTCAATGTTGGTTATGAAAAAAATTTAGTTTCCCCAGATAAATTCAATCGCTACAGGGTCAGGGTCAACATGATCAGTGGCATCCAGGACCTTATGGGCAGAATGAATTGAAATCAAATCAAGAAAGTACTAAATAAAATAATTCAGTACGATCATACTCGCAGGTCATCTCATCTAAAACCACGAGACCTGCTCAAGCAAATGACTATTGACTATTGACTCGGATGCTCTAGCCACAGTCTGAAATCATATCGCGCGGAACAGGTATAATATTGTACTCAAGAGCAAGCTTTTTAAGCTGTTTTAAAGCCCAGACAGCATAATTATTAGAGAAGAAAGAAAAGAATATATGAAAACATCAAAGAGCTCTCTTGGAGATATCTGAAATAGCATCTACAGCTATATTTATCTCTTCAATGCTATTAAATATAGGATGAATAAAAGCCCTTTTTTGATTTGAGTAGTAATACACTTTGCACCGTTGCCCCTCATTTCTTTGATTTTGGCAAAGTAGCGGATGTAAAACACACTCTTAAGGTTATTCGCGAGCAATGCGCTGAATTGCACAACACTATGTTTGCCCACCAGAGCATTTATCAACTGACCAATTAGAAGATTACTTTGTACAACACATTGAGTCTCATTCTTGGGCACCATAAAGCTCAATAGAAACTGTTTACTGTTCTTTTAGCAAAATATATTAAGCAGCGACTGGGTATGTACCTGCTGATAATTTTGGTAGATCTTTTGTTGAATGGTGTGATGGTGATAAAGAATGTGTATATTCAAAAGGAAATTGATATTAGTACGGTTCAGTAATTATTAGGACACTCGGATTTACGTACCATCGAAATGTATACACATGTCATTGTAAGCAGAATCGCAGGGACAACGAGTCCAGTAGATTCCCTTATCTACAATAGATGACAACCAATAAAAATATGTACGATGTCTGAGTCTAAAATCACTATTATAAATGATTCCCTAAGGCAATTTGTGCCCCAAGCGCTAGGCAACGAAATGTATAACTAATCACCTTTTCTTAATTTATTGAACGTAATAGGTAGATCTCTACTATGCTCGCTTTTTCCCGAAAACGAGCGTTGTGCAAGATTTGAAAGCTTCATTACGTTTGGATCTTTGTACACGCTTTCAGAAAAAGCGTGCTAGTTAAGCCAGCTCGAAAACACACCTTCATTTGAACTTGCAACTCAACGGCAAGCTTCTACACTGAATGAAAGGGAGATGCTATGGGGTGTAAAACAGGGTGGATCTGGCTTTGCTTGAGTTTATGGTTCAGTACCCTGTCCGCCGAAGAGGGGCAGACGGTGGCCGATCTGAACTTTATTACCGAGTCTTATCCGCCTTATAGCTTCGAGGAGGACGGCGTATTGCGGGGGATTGCGGTCGATCTGCTGGTAGCGGCCACCGCGCACGATCCTGTTCCGGTGCGGCGCAAGGATATCAGACTGATGCCCTGGGCACGGAGCTACACACTGGCCTTGCAGGGCCCCAATATTTCCCTGTTCGCAACCACCCGTACCCCTGAGCGAGAGAAACTATTCAAGTGGGCCGGGCCTATCTGTAAAAATCGGGTTGCGCTGTTCGCCAAGAAGTCGAGCAAGATAGTGATCTCCATCCCTCAGGATATAAACCGTTATACCGTTGGGGTAATCCGTCACGATGTCGCTGAACTGATGATGCTTCGTCTGGGGGGCGATGGGATCCGGGTGGTTCGCTCTTCCCGAGGGGAGGCGCTGGTAAAGCTGTTGGAGCGGGATCGTATCCAGCTTCTGGCTTATGGGAAGCCGGTGGCGCGCTGGTATATTCACAATGCCGGACTGGATAATGCAAACTTCGAGGTGGTCTATGAACTCGACGAAGCGGATCTCTATTACGCCTTCAGCCGCGACGTTGACGACGCCCTGGTCGAGAAGCTACAAAAAGCGATCGATCGGATCAAGTCATTGCCGGGAGTGTTCGGCAAGACCCTGTATGACGATATTCTGCTGGATTACCTTTAAACCGACAACCAGATGATCTTTGCCTGTGATTGGGCGACAATACGGGCACACCAATCGTTAGGAATATAAATGATAAACCTTTTAATCTTCTAGCGATTTATCACGGCGCACTGGGTGTCCAATAATTTCTACCGATTAGAAATTGGAAAACGGCCTTAAATCGCTTTATGATTGCGTTTGAAGACCGTCTTAAAGACTAGGTTTAAAAACCACAGTTACACAGAATTATTTACAGTGTCACAAATTATGCAGTTGTATTGATAATCGAATCCCTTTCTTCTAGACCAAACTCTTCCATAACTTGAGAATAGATAGCCTGCCTATCCTGATCGCTGAGATTAGCTTGATCGCTGGACGCAAGCTTTTCTTCTAAGAGTTCCCCCAAATAACTTACCATCGAACTAATTTCTACAGAGCTTTGAGCTGGCAGAGGAGGTGGAGCTGGTCTGCCTCTTTCGCCTTCATTATTAACTAAATCACCAATAGTTTGTGCATCAAAACCAAGTTCAGACATAGCATCTCCAAGACCTGCACCCGGCTTAATTCCTCCTTCAGAAAATGTTTCCACTATGCTTAAAGCATCTGCTTCAGTTAAATTTTCAGGATCAAACTCAGCTAAAGTATCTGATATTAATGTCTGCTGTTCTGCGCTTAATGCTTGTTCCGAACGTGATGGCGGTATAGACAAAGATGAATTGATTGAGTTAATCATATTAATTCCTTTAGGGGGCAAGGTGGCTTGTGATCCTGATACTCTTGATTGCTGAGCACATCATCACTGTCTGTATCTATATCTGCAAAAACCGTCTGATGATCACCATGAGGCAACTCTTGTAAAGAAAACTCATCAAAATCAATTTCTCCGTCAGCATTGGCGTCTATCGAGGTAAAACTTGGGCGAGGAGGTTTTTTACCCTTAGCTTGCTGATTGTCTTGTGCATAAACTTAGCTAGAAAGGACTAAGCTCATAGTTATGGCAATCATTACATTGGAATGAATACTCATACCTTTCTCCTGTAGTTCTAAACATTCACCGTAAGATTAACAACAGAAATTGCAAACAATATGCAAGAAATGAGGAAGGTGGTAATTAATAAAAAATAAAAGCTCTAATGTATTAATGGGTAGTGTTCAAAAATCTGTGTCATTTCAGTAAAATCTACTAAAACAGAAATGACACATGACTAATGAAATATTTACAGGGTTATTTATTGTAAAACCAGACGGTAACCTGCACCGTAAACTGATTGAATAAAATCTTTACCCTGACTGATATCGGTCAATTTTCTTCGCAGCTTTTTGATGTGACTGTCAATGGTTCTATTATTAACGATACGATGGTCAGAATACATATTCTGCATAAGCTGCTCGCGCGTAAATATACGACCAGGTAGACCGACTATACGATCCTGTTACCACTATAGAATCATTTATAGACGGTTTTGAATACGCCCCATTATTTGCATCTGATTATCAAAATAACTTCGGCACGTTATACACCTCAGTATACAACCCACAGCTAAAAGCAATGGAGTTCCGCTGGAACTACCATGCTCGAATGTATCAATCATTTGCAGTATTTGTCGAACAGGGAATTGGGGTTAGATACGAGCTTGCTTTCTATTTCAGCTCACTTAGAGATGAAGCTGAACGCTTTTTATGTAACTCCATAACAATGCCCTGCTTCCAGTTTTCGGGAAATAATGTTATTTGTATCATTTCATGCAGTGACAGATAAACGATTAAAATCGATAGCCATGAGCACCAAACATCGCACCGACCAGCGTAATAATACTTATCGTTAGCAATACAATATGCATAAGATGTAATTTTCTAAACGTCTTTGCACTGTTTGCTAATGCTTGTTTTCTAAACCAATCATGTAAAAACCAGGGTTCCAATACAAACAGTACCAAGGTAAACAACAGCCAAACAATGACCATCAAGTGCATCCACCAAAATTCCCAAAGTAAAAATCGATACCAGATCTGCATCACGTCAATCAGATAGATACCCGAGATAAAGGTTAATAATGTGGTAATTCGCGCTTGAATGGCAAATTTGCCTTCAAGTTTTTCAAACAGCGCCAAGCGGTTATTGATATCAGGAATCTGTTTTAAAGAGGGGATTAAAATTGTGCTAACAAACGCGACGCCACCAATCCAAAATACAACGGCAAAAATATGCACTGCACGCGCAAAAATATAGCTGTTAACACTGTCCATAAACATCCTTGCTGGGAAATAAAAGCAATATCTTAGCATTATACTCAAGTATTGTTTATTGGTCTTGTTAGTTATACCAATTCCACTAATTAGATGATCTATTTAGGCGCAGGAAAAATGGATGAA
>NZ_CEZLMY010000182.1:0-6673 GCF_983033635.1 Psychromonas sp.
TTACCGGATGGCCAGAATGCTGCGTGGTTGGTACACCAGTCCGCGTATGGCGTGGCGGATTTTTCGTTATTTTCTTCGTCACTACCGGGAATCGCGGGTTATGTTCCAGTGCTACTTTATTGAAAAGTCTTGGGATTGGCAATTTTGCGGAGAAAACCCTCCCATGAAACTTCTGCGGCATACTTGGAAATTAAATAAGAGATAAGCGGATAAAATTCTTATAATGACAGTGAATAACCTTTTTTTCTGATAATTAAGCGGATTGCAATAAATAGGTTGGAGAGTTATATGTTTCTCTTATATGTGATTATCGGATTAGTCATTTTCGCCTTTGCAGGTATTATTTTTCAGGTGAATAAAAAATTAATTTACCGTCGTGCTGTGCATCAACGGCTTAAAAAAGATGTAGCGGGTCAACAGTTACAAATGCGTATTATTAATAACCGTAATCAAGCATTACGCAGTGAAATATTGAAACTGGAAAAACAGATAATAACAGATGGATTTAAGAATGCGCTGCCGGCCAATGTGACTGTAAAAAGAGTGATTGAAACAGTGGAAAACAGGTTGAAAAACAAAGATCATATTGATTTTTAGCCATTTGATTGCCTAGCGGGCTAATCCGAAACCAGTAACTGTCTGCAGCGCAGTCTCTTAACTAAAAACTTAGCAAACTACAGCAGGCAGATGAATTATCTGCCAGTTTACAGGCTCGAAGCTTATTTATTAAATCTATACCCAAGCTACTTGAAGATGCAGGAATCAGCAAGTTGAGAGGTGACCATATTCAAGGCATGAAGTTGAAGATCTAGTCACTCTAAATCAATACTTCATAACACTGAAGATGGTTGCCTCTCACCTTGCCCTACGGGAGGTTCGCTCGAAAGCCAGCTATGCGTTACAACATTTGAAAAGGGAATAACCATTCTCTTCATGTTGTGCCTTGATCTGACATTCGAGCGAGCCTCTGAATCAGCATCTTCAAGTAGTTTGGGTATATCTAGTCTATATCTTTTGTTTGTGCTACCGCCTGGTGAAGTAACAGTTGCAGCTCTTTTAAAGAACTGACTTGGTAATGCGGTGTTATGCCTGCAGGATTATCCAGCCCGTCAACATTCAGCCAGCAAGTATCAATGCCGGCATTTAAACCGCCTAAAATATCTGAATGAGGATTATCACCAACCATCAGCACATGGTGTTTTTCAGGCTGGCCCATTTCTGCAAGTGCATGTTCAAAAATACCCACATCTGGTTTTGCAATGCCAATCTGTTCAGAAATAACCAATGATGAGAAATACTCCTTGAAGCCTGTTCGTTTTAAGCGAATTTCCTGAAGCTCAGTAAAACCATTGGTAATAATTCCCATATTCACCTTACCGTGAAGTGATGCGAGTAATTCTTTAGCACCAGTCAAAGGGGCACAGATATCGGCCATCGCCAGCAGAAAATCACTATTTAGTGCTTGAGTGGTTACCTCAAGTTTTTCAGCCCAGCCTTGAAAACGAATATTTTGCAGTTGTTCTGCGCTAATAGTGCCGTTCTGGTAATCGATCCAAAGTGGTTTATTGGTGATTTGATACTCATCGTAATCATGTTGGCTAAAATCCATATCATAGCGTGAAAACATTAACTGCAATCCTTTGAAAGCATCGAAGTGGAACAGGGTCTCATCGGCATCAAACAGGATCCATTTGTACTTCATTATTTATCTCCAACAACATCTAAGCCAGGCATTCCGTGCGAATTTAACTGTGAAATGCGAGCTCTGCTCAGTGTGTATTTTAATCTTGTGAGTCTATTAACCTAACTGTTCGCATTACGTACCATTACAACATATTCCTTAAGAAAGAGCTCTATAAAGAGCGAATGTTTTGCAGCGATACTCGGCTATCGTTAAATGTGATCTGGATTGAAATGAATATCTGCAATAACTGTGTTAACGCCTAAACTTGGTTATAACCTTGCGATAAAGGTTGAGCGAGAAGCTCTCGATATGGATTGCTCTTTGCGGCTGTTATCTTTTTAGGATGTTTTTATGGAATTTAAAGATTACTACAAAATACTCGGTGTGAAAGTTGACGCGGACACTCAGGAGATTAAAACCGCCTATCGTAAGCTGGCACGCAAGTATCATCCCGATATGAATCCTGACGAGGGAGCTGAAGCAAAATTTAAAGAAGTTGCTGAAGCTTATGAAGTACTGAAAAATCCAGGTCGCAGAGCAAGGTTCGATGAGTTGTGCAAATATGGCCGACAGTCTAATAAAGGATTTGAGCCACCTCCCGGCTGGCAACGTGCCAGTCACTCTTTTGAGCAAAGCAGTTCACCATTTGGCGATGATTTTTCCGATTTTTTCAACTCGATTTTCGGGGGGCAAAGCTATCAATCTCCTTTTACTCAGCGGACACAGCAGCGCCACGCCAGAGGTCAGGATGTTGAAATAGAGATGCCGATTTTTTTAGAAGAAACAGTTAACAAACATATTAAAACGGTGGAATATCAGCTCCCTGTTTCTGATGGCGGCAAAAAACAGTTGAAGGTGAGAATACCGGAAGGCGTGATGGATGGTGAGCGTATCCGCGTTAAGGGACAGGGAGCTTCAGGCTATGGCGGCGGCGGAGCTGGCGATCTTTATTTGCACATTCGTTTAGTGCCTCACCCATTATTTGATGTGCAGGGACATAACCTGATTTTAACCTTACCGCTTACACCTTGGGAGGCGGCCTTGGGGGCTAAGGTTACCGTGCCGACATTAGAAGGCAGCATAAACTTGACGATAAGACCTAACAGTCAATCTGGAAAAAAATTGCGTATCAAAGGTAAGGGCTTGAAAGGAAAAACAGTGACGGGTGATCTTTACGCCATCATTAAGGTAGTTATGCCAGCTGCCAGCAGCACAAAGGCCAATCATTTGTGGCGCGAGCTTTCTGAATGCGCAGCTTTTGATCCCCGAAGTGAGTGGAGTAAACTCAAATGATTCAGACATTATCAAATGTTTCACTCAGCGAATTATGTCAGCTCGAGTGCATAGAAAGTGAAATTATCATTGAAATTGTTGAATATGGAATCGTAGAGCCGATTGAAGGTTCGGATACGCCTGATTGGGTCTTTGAAACTTCCAGTGTTCACTGGATAAAGAAAGCTGTACGCCTTTATCAAGACTTAGAAATTGATTGGGTAGCGGTGGCGCTGGTGATTGATTTAATGCAGCAAAAGGAATCTTTGCAGAGAGAAAACGAGCGTTTTCAACAACAACTTAGACGCTTTGTGGAACAATAAAAACGTGAATTTAGCGTAAGTGACCCCGTAACCGTTTAAATATCCGCCAGCACTTGATTGCGTGTAGTTAATGGCTAAAGCCAATCGCAATAGCTGTGCAACTATGCATGTACAAGTTGGTAAATAACAAGGAAATTTACCAACTCACTTGACCAGAACTTATCTAATAGGTGATCCTCGATCCTTCTTAAGATATGGATGTCTTTTTCGATTACAGATAATTAAAACAACTGCATAAAGAGAGAGTCCAATGAAAATACCATTTCTTTACCATGGACAGGATAGTCGCTGGCTGATCCCAACACATAATTGCCTCAAGATTACCATGGTCAGTGATACTGACACACTGATTTCCGCCATTTTCATTCGCTGTGAACCAGATAATGAGGAACAACTGATTAATATGCAACGCGGTGAAAGCAAAGGCCGTATTCAATATTGGTATGGTGAGATACCAATAAACAGTGATAAAGAGATTACCTTCTACACATTTAAAGTGCTGCAAAACAGCCGTCAATGGTGGTTAGATGGATGCGGTATCTCTCCCCGTATTCCGGGTAAAGAGAAGCACTTTAAATATAACAGCCAGCATCAACCGCCTGAATGGGTAAAAGAACAAGTTTTCTACCAAATCTTTCCAGACCGTTTCTGCAATGGTAATCCTGCAATTAGTGTTCAATCTGGTGAATACTGTTTACGCGGAGATCAAAAACCAACCATTGCAAAAGTATGGGGAGAGCCTGTTTCTGATCATGGCAAGGATGGGCCGAGTGAATTCTTCGGTGGTGACTTGCAGGGTATTTACAACAAGCTTGATTACCTGCAGAGCTTGGGCGTTACTGCGCTATATTTAAACCCGATCTTTACGGCACCCAGTAATCATAAGTATGACACCACAGATTACCTGAATGTTGATCCTCATCTTGGGACAAATAAACTATTTGCAGAGATGGTGGAAGAGTTACATCAACGCGATATGAAGATAATGCTTGATGCCGTGTACAACCACACCTCAGTCGATCATGCTTGGTTCGATATGTACAAGCGTAATTCCTCGACTCAGGAAATTGGCGCATATGATAATCCGACATCGCCATACCGTCAGCATTATCAATTTACCGGTAATAGCAATGAGTATATCGGTTGGAATGGCATAGCTAGTTTACCTAAATTGAATTTCTCGAATCCAGAGGTTCAAGACTATATCTATGCAGGTGATGATGCGGTCATCAAACACTGGTTACAACCACCGTATAATATTGACGCTTGGCGTTTCGATGTTATTCATATGCTTGGTGAAGGCGCAGGTGCGTTAAATAACGCCCATTATGTAAAAGCATTCCGTAACGCTGCAAAATCGGTAAACCCTAATTGTTACATACTGGGAGAACATTTCTTTGAAGCGTCTAACTGGTTACAAGGCGATCAAGAAGACGGGGCAATGAATTATTACGGTTTTTCTCACCCGATTCGCGCCTTTTTCGCGCAAAAAGATATCTCGTATCACCCATCTGAAATTGATGCGCAAGAGCTAATGGCATGGCTCAATGAAGCTCGATGCAAACTGCCTTGGTTAAACCAACTGTCTCAACTTAATCAGCTTGATAGTCATGACACGATGCGTTTTCTTAGCATGGTTAATGATAATGCTAACACTATGCATTTAGCGCTAATGATGCTTTTTGCATATGTGGGTACCCCTTGTGTTTACTACGGAACAGAAGTTGATCTACAGGGGGGGCAAGATCCCGATAATCGTCGCTGTTTCCCTTGGGAAAGAACTGAAACGGGTTATAAACCGCAGACATTTGATTTTATAAAGAAACTGATTGCGCTAACAAAATCATCAACAGCGCTTAAATCTGGAAGTGTGCAATGGTTAATGGCTGAGAATCAGCATTTTGCCTTTGCCAGAACAACTGATAAGGAATGTTATATTTGTTTAATTAATAACGGTGAATCCGAGCAAACATTGCATTTACCTATGTGGCAATTGGGGATTGAATCAGGCTCATTACACAGTGTACTTAGCGATACTAAATGGTCTATTAAAGAGGGGGACGTGTCGGTAATCTTAGCAGGTAAAGAAGGTTTATTAGTTTCTGTTGAAAAGTAGATACACCCAGGATTTTCGGGTCTTGAATTTTGATTTTTAATGCAAAATTCAAGACCAAAGCTCAAACTCTTTATATTTAAAATAAAAAGTTACAGCCTCATCTTTGTTAATGGGCTGACTCAGCTAGCAGAGAGGGAAATTCTACTGGCCAATTCAATGACAGGTTAAAAGATGTTTAGCAATCTGCAAAAAGCCACATTAATTAAGCGTTACAAGCGATTCCTGGCCGATGTTACATTGCCGGGGGGCGATATAATGACTATCTACTGCCCAAATACGGGAGCAATGACTAACTTGTGCAGATATTGGTGATGAAGTCTGGTATAGCACCTCAGACAACCCAAAACGTAAATATCAATACACTTGGGAACTGACTCATACTAAAACGGATCACTGGATTTGTATTAATACAGCGAGAGCTAATCAGATTGTTGGCAATGCGTTGAAAAACGGTGCTATCGAAGCACTCTCTGGTTATAACAAGATCAAAGCAGAAGTGAAATATGGCAGTGAAAATAGCCGCATAGATTTTCTTTTAAGCGATGAAAAGAAAGCCAATTGCTATCTTGAAGTGAAAAGCTGTACATTGCTCGATGAGCAGTTTGGTGAAGGGAAAGGCTTCTTTCCCGATGCAGTCCTACGCGTGGTCAAAAACATCTGCGTGAACTAATTGAGATGCACGAGCAAGGTTATAGAAGCGTATTGTTGTTTGCTGTTCTTCATACTGGTATTCAAACAGTAGATGCTGCCAGGCATATTGATTTAAAGTATGCTGAATTATTTGAACAAGCTAAAAACGCAGGTGTTGAAGTGCTCTGTTTCTACCCTGATATTAGCAAGCCAGTATAGAGTTGCTTTGGGGGGCTTTGCTTCAAATTAGGTGGACGGAAATATTTATTTGCACAGTTAGCATCATCCTATGTATTTGGTATCAGTTGTGGTGCTGGCTGGCTTATTGCCTAACAAAACAACAGGGCTAAAAACAGCGGTTTTCAATAAAAGGATAAACTATGCAAAACATCATTAAATCAACTGTCACTACTATTCTGTTGATCATTATGACAGGGTGTGCAACAAACAGAGGGGAGATCGATATAAAAGATATTGTATCAACCAACCCTTCTTCAGGAAAGGCTCTTAAATTTGTAAGAGTAACTGATAAACGTGACTTCCAGATTAAACCTAAGCTAGCAAATATCCCCTCATTAAAAAATGATGAGATTAATGACACGAGTATTACTGCAAGGGCTATAGCAAGAAAGCGTAATACATTTGGCC
>NZ_CEZLMY010000183.1:0-6654 GCF_983033635.1 Psychromonas sp.
GTGCATAACCAGTCTCTATAAGTAAATTTAAAACGACTAGATTTCAGCACTTTCATTATACCTATGTATAAAAACGTATTAGTGATGGGAAAAGGAAGCAAGTAAATAGCAGTCAGTTTTAAAACTGTAAAAGTGTAAATATATCCGTTAATTTCCAACTCGTTTTGTGCCCCTTTCCGACTTAGAAAGCTAACTCGCTTTCGCCCCCAATATAAGATGAGTTGTCTACAAATTCAGAATCAATATTATTCAACTTCAGCCAAATAACTAAATTTAGAATTATTTGTATTAGTATAACGTCAATAAAAGCCTAACAAAAACTTAGGCTCGAGATACATCCAAAACAAAAATATCAATCAAGCCTTTTAACTCTAACGGTAATGTTTCTTCAATAGACTTTCTTAACTCTATCGCATTTGTTATTAAACCTGATTTTCGGCCTGCTACTTTTTCATCAGCACCAAACCAAATGACAAGGTAAATACCTTGATGTGCAGCATCTGGATGAACTGAATAGCGCTCATAAAGCTGAGTAGAAGCAGCCGAATACAACTCACTATGCCATTGCCCCTTAGCTTCAATAACAAGAAGTCGCCTTTTACCATCAATCATCTTAGCCGCTGTAATATCAATCCTATTTTGATTTTGAGTTTGATGCTCAGGTGTAACTGTAATATTTTGAGGCTGTAGCACTAAATTGAGGCGTTCGGCAATGATTTCAACAGAGTCAACTTCTCCAAGACGTTTATCATTTCCATTATTATCTTTTGTATAAAAACGGTTTGCAGCATTAAACTCCCCACCATTAATATCATCTTGATAGCAAGCCAGCTCTTGAAGTACCAATTGGCGCAGTCCTTCAACGGTAACTACAGCGTTGCTATCCAATAAATCTACGATTTCATGAGGACTGGGAGGCTCAAAATCTCTTAATGCTCTATTTCTCAGTTGCTCAGTTTTAATGCTTTTAAGATCATTATGAATGTCGACAAAGCGTGAGTCACTCAATAATCTGTCAAGGGTAAGCGCAGCTTCACTTGAATTGTCATCACGAATAGTCCAGATAATTTCTGTGAGAAATCTATATGCAGTTTCTTTAGAAGGACTACCTGTTCCATAACTGTTAGGTAAATCTACTTTCGGCCACTTATCAATATAAGCATCAAGAATAGCTTCAATTTTAAGCGCAGTTATCATTGGCCAATGAGGTTGATCTCCTCTATTCATTCTCCCTGCGCGCGAATTAAATAAAAGTACAGAGTTTTTATCAGTTTTAAGCCAGTTCCAATAAGGACCAGACTCATGAAAATCTAAAAAGTAAAATGCTCTAATAAACCAAAATTTACAAATATTTTGATGCTTTTCCATATTATCAGAATCAGGGTGTTCTAATAAAAGTTGGGAACAACGTGTTTTAATTATTTGATTTAATTTTTCACGATCTCCATGTTGAGCAGCTATCTCAAACAACTCATTTAAAGCATAGTGCTCAAGCAGGTTAAAACGAGTAAGCCACTCAATTGATAGCATTGCTCTTAATGGACTGAATATTTCATCGTATTTCAATAATCCAACTTCAGGGTGAGCGCATTCAGGATCGGCCAATTGTGGTTCAAGATACTGACGAATAAATTGCTCAGCGGTTGCGATATTAGGAAAAATTAGCAGATCAATTTCTGCTTTCAAAGTTTCCAGTTCTTCATTATCCACAGCAGGGTAACTCATACTTAAGTTTGTTCTCAATGCAGTTAATAGTGCTGAGTTAACACCTTCCAAATTACCATGATCACGGAATATTTCGAGACAAGAAGCTAAAATAATATATTCAAGCTTCAAACGTTGAGAAGCACATTTTAATTTCGCAAGCTTTTGTAAGTCAGGAGTTTCTGGTTCAATAAAACTATGGCAATTTTTTAATGCGCTTCGCACAAGTTGCTCATTACCACACCTTTCCTCTATTTTTTCAGGCTTACGTAACACAAGATCTGAAAAGTAAACTAAATAGCCCCAGTGTTGACCGCTTTCAATCAACGCTCGATTATCTTTAATATACTTAATATCATCAGCATGGCGTTGCTGTTTTTTCTTTTGATAACGCCCCATTAAACGACGGTGTTTAAGATTATATTTTCTATCATCTTGTTTCGACTGAATTTTATGTTGCCTGTTTGAGTAAGCCCACCTACGCATAAAATCAGGTTTATTTAACGCCTGTTCACGCATATGTTTACGTAGCTCATCAGTACCCCTTTTTTCTTTGTCATTATGGTAAAAGTGAAGCTGCATAAAACTAGCCCATAAATCTGGGTTATCATTCTCGTAGGCCAAATCAACAATAAACTGATAATCGCCACCTATGAGAGAAAGTCCATCATGGGAGTAATGGCCACTAAATTTGTCTCTTCTTATTTCCCAAATCAAATTTCGATCAGTAAGGTTAGAAAACACATGAGAAATAATGCTACGACGTAATTTATTATCACTGCGAAGAGCTTGGACAGAAACAATATCCTTAGTATTTATTTGGTTAGGGAAATGAAGATTTTCTAGCCATGACCAAACACGTAATGGCTCATAAGGAGGTTGAGATAACTGAAAGTACCTATCCAGTAAGATACTAACAATTTTGCTTTTTCCTGTTCGGCAATTACACTGATACTTATCTTTGCCGCAAATGCAGGGTAACTCTTTACTTAATAAATCCAGTAGTTTTTCAATCACCCCCAAATTAAGGCAAGAAATTAGACCTTTAATAAAATACCTAGCCCCAATCGTCCGTTCTAATGCATTTACTCGGCTAGGATATAACTTAGCGCAATGATAGAAATAACCTTTCCATTGCGAAAGCGAAAGGGACTCAACACTAAGGCCTTTAATAAGGCCTGCAGCAAGACTAAGTGAACAACTACTTGCTTCTTCAATTAAATCACTTAAATCCGAACTCGGGTCATAACAATCCAGTTCAAGTAAACATCGCTTAACTGATGACCTAGCCCCTTCGCTTTCAGTTGTGTTCAATAAAATCTGGCGTAACTCAGACTTTAGCAATTTCGCCGATTGAGATCCTGTTAGCAACTCAATTATCAAGTCTCGTAATTGCCCATCACTTCCATCTGTGATAATTGGCTTGATATCTTCCATTACCTCCTTAGTAAAGAAGCCTACAATACTGAATCTACGCTGAAAGTCTCCCCTTCGAAAATAAGGATCAGATGCTTCCACTTCTTTCAATCGAGACAATAGAAGGCGTTTTGATGACGGGCTAAGTTGCGAAGGGTCACCATTAGCAAGTACTGCATATGAATCAAGCGTGATTAGACTTTCTTCTATTGCTTCATTCCCTAAAGTAGCCATCCAGCCAAGTAGTCCACGCAATTCATCTCGAATTGCCGAATTCGGGCCAATAACGGGCAAGCAATGAGCTAGAGTTAAAGAGTCTGAGGGATCAATTATGCGTTTAATTAGATAATCTGCGGCACAATATTCCGCAACTATTTTGTGGACTGGTCGATGTTGATCTGCATTATCCCCTGGCTTAAAAAGGCGAGTTGCCAAGATACTACTTACAGTTAAATTGTTAGACGTTAACAGCGAACCAAATAACGGATACATCCGACTTTCATTTACTTCGCTTATTCCTATACCTTCAGCACCAGATAATAGTAGTTTTGCAAATACTTCTGAAGATACGTCTATTTTATTATCAATTGAGATCGAAGGGTTAGGCTTCGCATTAGCATTAGCCTCCCTTGCTAAGTTCGCCACTGCTTTGGTGAAAATAGATCGTTTGTCAGTAAAGTGTCCTTCACTCTCAATATACGCATCAGCAAACAGCTTAAGGAATTGAGGATTTGGTAAGAGAGGTTCTAGCGAAAACCGAGTTATTTCAGCTTGAAACTCTACAAAATCACCTTTCAACGTATAGTGAGTATAAATATCTCTCTGCTCATAATTATTAAACTCACAAAGCCTAACTACAGTAGGTTTATGCCCGATAAATTCTTCAAATGTATGTGTCGCTGAATTATCCCATTCGCTAGATCTACTTGAAATAATAACATGGCTCGGGTTTACCTCTAAAGCTTTACCGAACAGCTGATGAATACCTGTATTGTCAATCTTGGCCAGTTCATCAAAAGCATCAATTACAACAGGGGAATTCGTTTGATTTGCCCCTACATACCGAAACACACTTGCTGTAACGGCTTTAACTCCTAACTGTTTAGCTAAATTATTCAGGAGCTCAGTTTTTCCTGCCCCAGGCTCAGCCAAAATAACAATGTAGTTAGAAGCTGCCAGCAAGTCAGTTTCGTTATAACTTTTGTTATCACTAAAGAGTGTTCGCTTAAGATAAAAATCTTGACTCATAATTAGATGCGACCGTGATAGGGGTTAACATTAAGTGGCATTTATCTTAGTAAAATACCTCTATTTCATGTAATTACAATTGTAAAAGAATGATAAACTTTAGCAAAATACTTAAATAAAGTCTGCTATCTCCCTCTGTATTTGAATTTATTGCAATTTTTTTTATCAGGATCATTCAATTTCTGAGATTGGACCATTTGAAGATGTGTTAGTAAAAATACTCTAACTCGCTTTGTGCCCCTTTGCGCCTCAGAAAGCTAACTCGCTTTCGCCCCCAATACGCCTTAGAAATCTATAAATTCATGGCCAATATTACTTAGCCACAACAAAGTCCCTTTTCATGTCCAAACACATAAGTTCATCTCATTAGACAGGAAATGCTCTACAGCCTATGCCATTAGCTGCATCGTCATTTTACCTGCCACAGCATTTCTTGTACTTTTTACCAGATGAACACTTCGGACAAATATCATTGCGGTTAATTTTATTGGTCTGAGGAACATGCCCCCTCCGTTTTGGTTGTTTTAGTTGCTTTGGTGAATAGGCTACATTATTGAATGCTTCCTGGCTGTTTATAGTAAACTTATTAACATCCCCTTCATATTTTGTTTTAAAGGGTATTCCATCTTTGTCGAAATGTAAGATAAGATTTTTTAATTCTAACTGCTCGCTAGATGACACAGGTTTTTTACTATATACGTCAGAAATATGATCAAATACCTTGCTGGATCTTTCTTCAATCAGTCTGGCAATCGCAACGGGGCAGTCAATATTTTGGTATGCCTGTAACCAATATTGAAGCACTATAATTAAGCTACCAGAACAATGCTTGTCGTGTACAAACAACAATTGCCCTGCCTCAAATAACGCGATCGGATCTGGTATTGATTCAAAATAGCTCATATAAATTTTTGATGTGACCTCTAAATCTACGGGACTTACAGGGGGATGCAGCTTTTTGGCAGATGTTCTTGCCAGACTCAATAATGCTGGAGCATGCCCATTTTCAATTGACTGGTTGATGTAGTGCTCATATAGCTCAGGATTATTGTTTGCCTTTTGGTAATAGATAGCTAATTTGTATTGTGATTCTGGGTAGCCAGCGTCTGCGGCCTCTTTAAGATATCTAATAGATTTATTGACATCCTTATTGAGATGTTTACCTTCTTTATATAAGACGCTCAATGTGTCAAGGGCAACGGGATCATAGTGCGACGCGGCTTCCTCTAGATGTGCTATAGCTACTGATACTATTTCATCACCAGGTGACGCACTACTAATGAGATGAAAGCCCAAGCACGCCTTGGCATTCACATTCCCCCCTCTAGATGCAATGTGATAATACATGATCGCCCTATCAATATCTTTAAAACACGCAGTACCATTACTTAGAAAATTGGCAGATTCATAAGCGCTGTCTATATGGCTCTCCTGATCAGCAGCGGAAGTAAATAGATCCAAGGCTTGTGATAAAAATCTTTGATTTGGAGGGCTATCATCACCGGATATATTGAGTTCATGCAATTCATTACGGTGTAATTCAACCAAGTTTTTCCCAACGTGGTACTTGGCGTCAGCATTTTGCTTAAAAATAGCTTGGTACGCTAGGGCTTCCAATGAGGAATGAACTTCCTCATCAAAGTGATAATTGATTTTCATCTTATCTTGAACGGATGTGCGAACAAGACATACGAGTTTACAAAACCCCTTTAAGCTTATTAACGCAAGGTCAACATGGTTATAGATTTTGAACTTTTTGGGGTGAGCGGCCTTGTTTCCGGAAATACGAATTTCATGAAGTTTATCAATGATCTGAAAGTTGACCTGCTTGGATGCTTGCAACGACTTGATTGAATCAAAGATGTTTTGCTCACCAATAGCCAAGCCGAGTTCTGAGTCGATGGTCGTACAAATGTCTTCTATCATAGACCTCAGTACAACCAGCGTTTGGAGCGGAGCGCCTAAATAAAGATTTTTTGCGTCTTCATATCGCTCTCCGAGAGATAGGCAGTATTCCTTAATAAAATCTACATCACTTAAAATTGTTGGATTCATTCTAGAGTTGTTCTCCATTTTCATATTTCAAGCCATTAATTACTTCAATTTCTCCCACTGTGATCGCAATGGCACAGTTATTCTAGCAACTAGATTAGAGCACAAGTAATAATATTTGCTAAGTCGGTTTATGCCCATTTGCGACTTAAAATGCCAACTCGGTATCACCCCCAAACCGATGTATGGACTCCGCCAACTCTAGCAACTAGCCTAGAGTTACGGTAACTAATA
>NZ_CEZLMY010000184.1:0-6607 GCF_983033635.1 Psychromonas sp.
GGATTGTATTACAAATTCATAATACAAAGTGCGCAAATAATTAATTGCTTTAGGCTTAAATGGTGAAGTTTCGTCTATTGGGCTTTGGGCAAAAGTTGAACCACGGACCGGAGGTTGTATTCTAAATTCGAATACAAAAAAGCCCTAAACAATAAATTGCTTAGGGCTTAAATGATGGTGCTTCGTCTCGGAATTGAACCAAGGACACGAGGATTTTCAATCCTCTGCTCTACCGACTGAGCTAACGAAGCATAACTTTTATCATCTTGCGATGAGTTGTAAATGGTGCCGACTACCGGAATCGAACTGGTGACCTACTGATTACAAGTCAGTTGCTCTACCGACTGAGCTAAGTCGGCACACGAAAACGTGTGCATTTGCACCGAGGTCATTGACCTCAACTTATCGAGATATTCTTCAATAAGAAATAATATGGTGCTTCGTCTCGGAATTGAACCAAGGACACGAGGATTTTCAATCCTCTGCTCTACCGACTGAGCTAACGAAGCAGGAACGAGGCGTATTAAATAGATTTTCGTTTCAACCGTCAACCTCTTTTTAAACTTTTATCTTGTTTTTTTAGTGTTTGCTTGTACTTTGGTCATTATCTGTTCTATTTGTGAGCAGCGACCGTTTGTTCAGCATTATTTTTTGGGAGTGTAACCTTCAATATCAACATCTTTGTTTTCAAAGAGGTAGCCAATCATAGTTCGTTCGATGAATTTGCGGTCTTCAAGTTGCATTAAATTTAATTTTTTTTCATTAATCAGCATGGTTTGTTTTTTTTGCCATTCATTCCAAGCTTCCTGGCAGATATTATCGAAAATACGTTTGCCTAATTCGCCAGGAATAAGTTGAAAAGCTAAGCCCGGTGCTTCTTTTTTTAAATAACTACAAAATACAGTTCTAGACATTTTTTATTCCTTCTCTTTAATTTTGTTAACTGCAGTTAATATTTTTTTTGTGGCGGCTGCAAGTCCGACTTTCTGCGGATCTTGTAAGTTATACCAAAGTGAATCTGTTTCTTCCATGACTTGTTGATATTCAACCTGATCAACTTCAATTAATACAGGTGATATATCAAAATGGAAATGACTAAATGTATGGCGAAACGTCGCTAACAGGGTTTGCTGATAGTTTTCTATCTCTTGGCTTTGCAAAGCTTGATGACATAAGTCCAGATTTGCAAATTCAGGGAAGCACCACAAACTTCCCCATATCCCAACTGGAGGACGCTGTTTTAATTGTATTATTTGCCCGTTTGTATCTTTCTGCGAGAGTACCAGCATAAAAGCGTGTTTTATTGGGATCTTCTTTTTTGCCTTTGGTGTAGGGTAATTCTGTACTGTACCGCTAGCAAAAGCCAAACAGTCCTGACTGATTGGGCACTCGTTGCATTTAGGTTTGCTACGGGTGCAAAGGATCGCTCCCATATCCATCATCGCCTGGTTAAAGATATCAGTTTGCTTGGCTGGCGTTACTTTTTCAGCAAGTGCCCATAATCTATTTTCAATGCTTTTTTCACCAGTCCAGCCTTCGATGGCCTGGTGGCGTGTTAATACCCGTTTAACGTTACCATCTAATATTGCAAAATTTTTATCTAAGGTTAAGGATAGGATAGCACCCGCCGTTGAGCGCCCAATTCCCGGCAGATCGAGCACTTGCTGGAACTCTTGCGGAAATTCTCCTTGGTAATTATCGCGAATGAACTGTGCAGCTTTATGCAAGTTGCGGGCTCTGGCGTAATAACCCAGTCCTGTCCAGTGGTGCAAAACTTCATCTAATGGGGCATTGGCAAGATAAGTAATAGTAGGGAAGGAACGCATAAATTTATTAAAGTAAGGAATAACGGTGGCAACTTGTGTTTGTTGCAGCATCACTTCACTGATCCATGTTTTATACAGGTTCTTATCTTGTTGCCAAGGCAGGCTTTTACGCCCATATTTCTGCTGCCATTGGATTATTCGCTGGCTAAAATCAATCTGATTCAAAATAAACTCTTTCTTATTTTAGGGCTCTTTTTTGGGTTATCGAGCATAGCAGAGTTGCACAAAAAATATAACGTTGCATAATGCAGGGATATTTAATGCATAGCACAATTACAGAACAACTAAGGTAGAAAAATGACAGATCAAGAAAATTCAGCCACAACTGAAAATGCTGAAGGTCTCGGCGAACAGAAATATATGCGTAAAATCCGCTCGTTTGTAAAACGCGAAGGGCGCATGACTAACCGACAATCTACCGCGATTGAAAACTTATGGGCAACCATGGGCGTTGATTACCAAGAGACGATGCTTGACTTTAAAGAATTGTTTGGCCGTGAAGCACCTGTTGTTTTAGAGATTGGTTTTGGCATGGGGAAATCATTAGTTGAAATGGCTAAAAACGCACCTGAGAAGAACTTTTTAGGCATTGAAGTGCATGGTCCTGGTGTTGGTGCTTGTCTAGCTGACGCAGGCGAAGAGGGTATCACTAATCTGCGTGTGATTAATCATGATGCAGTTGAAGTACTAGAGCATATGATCCCGGAAAAAAGCCTTGCTACATTCCAATTATATTTCCCTGATCCATGGCATAAAGCGCGTCACCATAAACGCCGCATTGTCCAGCCTGAATTTATTGAAAGCATGCGCCATAAATTAGCGATTGGCGGCGTGATTCATATGGCAACTGATTGGGAAAACTATGCAGAGCATATGTTAGAGGTATTACAAGCTGCCACTGATTTTAAAAACTGCAGTGAATCTGGTGACTATGCGCAGCGTCCGGAATGGCGTCCACTGACCAAGTTTGAAAATCGTGGTAATAATCTAGGTCATGGTGTGTGGGATTTACTGTTCGAACGTATCAGCTAATATTCTTTTTACAAATAAAAAAGCCTGCAAATTTGCAGGCTTTTTTATATTTAAAGCAAAGAGGTTTATTTCTTTTCCCAAATCCCAGGTTCGATTTTTTTATCAAGCTCAGGCATTTTGGTACGATCAAATGTGGGTGTTTTACCAGCATTTAACTGCTCGTTATAATCTTTTGCCAGTTTAACAACTTCATTAGAAAGTAGTAAAATAGCGACCAGATTTATAATGGCCATTAGTGCCATGGAGATATCTGCAAGTCCCCAGATCACACCGTTACTTTCTAGTGCGCCAAACATAATCATGGCTAATACTGCAATACGCAGAACCATAATACCCGTTGTATGTTTATGCTCTAGGAAGATTAAATTTGTTTCTGCATATGAGTAATTTGCAATAATTGAAGTAAATGCAAAAAATAGTAAAGCGATAGCAACAAATTCACCACCCCAGCCTCCAACCTGAGAATCTAATGCGCGTTGGGTAATTTCCACACCGCCCATGCCTGCAAACGATTCTAAACCGCCGGATAACAGGATAATTGAAGCGGTTGCTGTACAAATAACAATAGTATCAATAAACACGCCGAGCATTTGTACATAACCTTGCGATGCCGGGTGAGGAGGATAAGGTGAAGCCGTTGCAGCAGCATTTGCAGCACTACCCATGCCTGCTTCATTGGAAAATAAACCGCGTTGTACGCCGGTCATTATCATGGCACCAAATGCACCGCCAGCAGCTTCTTGCCAGCCAAATGCAGCATCAATAATCATTTTAAGGATTGCAGGCAGTTCGGAAATATTTGTAAGCACAACATATGCTGCGATTAACAGGTAAACAAGCGCCATTGAAGGCACAATTCGCTCCGCTACTTTTGCTATACCGCGAATACCCGTAAAAATAACCATGCCGGATATAATGACTAATATGATACCAACGGTCATTTTATCTAGTTGAAATGACTCATGCAGCGCCGCAGTAATTGAATTTGCCTGTACGGCATTAAATACTAAACCAAAAGCGATAATCAGGAAGATTGCAAATAGACTGCCCATCCAGCGAGCGTTTAAACCTCGCTCCATGTAATAAGCGGGCCCGCCACGGAAATTGCCATCATCATCATGTACTTTATACGCTTGCGCAAGGGTGCTTTCAGCAAAGCTGGTTGCCATACCTAAAATAGCAATTAACCACATCCAGAAAATAGCACCGGGGCCACCGACACTGATAGCAATGGCGACACCCGCAAGGTTACCAGTTCCGACTCGCGCGGCTAAGCTGGTTGATAAAGCTTGAAAAGAGGAGATTCCTTCACTGTCTGATTTGCGACTGTTACGCATAACGGTGAAAGTATGTAAAAAATGGCGAATCTGAATAAAACCAAGCCGAAATGTAAAATAAACTCCCGTGCCAATCAGTAAATAGACAAGGATCTGTCCCCATAAAACGCCGTTGATCATATTAAATATATCTAACATAGTGTTACCTTGAGTTAAGAAATACGTAATTAAATCCTTTTAATTTATCGTTTCTAAAAAATAATTGACGGAATATAGCAAATTTACTCAAACTATATTTGCTAAATTACAATCCTGGTGATTAATTGAACATTTCGCTGTCTAATAAATATACAGCTTGAAACTTAAGTTATACTTAATAGAGCCGATACTTGTTATGTATGCTTTGATAAATAGAGGTAGATATTATGAGCTCATCAATTAAACCGAATGCTACATTTAGCCAAGATGTTCGAGCCTTAGCAAAAGCGCAGGATAAAAAAGAGAGCGGACCAATGGGACAGCAAGTATCGGAGCTTGCACATGCGAAAAAAACGGAAAAACTGCAGGAGCCTATTTCTGTCACTAATAAAAAACTGCTTAATGCTTCAATTATAGAATCTTCGCTGAAATTTAATGAAACAATCGCCGACCAGCCGTTGTCACTTCTGTTAAAAACCGCCTTACAGGGAATCAATGAATCCTTAGAAGAGATGGGGATTGATAGCAATGTTGAAGATGCCTATGAATCGGGGGTTGATTATAGCCCTGAAGCCACCGCTGAACGCATTGTTTCATTCAGTACGCAGTTTTTCACTGCTTATCAGGATCAGCATCCAGAAATGGATGAAAAGGAAGCCTTAACTAAATTTGTTGATGTTATTAGCGGAGGCATTGATCAAGGTTTTGGTGAAGCCAAGGATATACTGGGAGGTTTAAAGGTGTTAGAGGGGGAAATTGGCGATAATATTGATAAAACCTATGAGTTAGTTCAAGAAGGACTACAGGCTTTTATTGATGCCTTTAGTGAGCCAGAAGAAGAGCAACCCGCACTGTAACTGTAATAAATATGATTGTAATAAAAGGTTTAGCTCAGTTGCTACGCCTTTTAGCAATAGAGTTAAGAAAAATCTCCCTCTGCCATTTATGATTAAAGAGCTCAAAAGCTGAATAATATTTAATAAATCCCATCTCTAATAACTTATTTCAAGTCACTATTTTGCTTAAAAACATTCACTCTGTTATCTAGCTGTTTTTGTTTATATTTGCTCTGTTTTTGAAAATAGTTTAATAATTTACTTATGTGAACAATTTTGAGAAAATCAACAAATCCTCTATTACTCTTAGTGAGGGGATCAAAAATGGCAGGGAAATAACCTTCTTCATAATTTAAATGTCTTTAATAACTGGCGAAAATAATGCGATTACAACTCAATATTTTTCTTCATAAGTGTTTCCTGCTTCTCTTTCCTTTAGTTGTGCTAGTCAGCTGTTTTTCATTAAATGCAACAAGCGATTTTATTTATGCCTAGATTAAGAGATAGCTTGAGTTTAAAAATCATCTCATTAACACTTTTACTGGCATTAATGACGCTGATTTCTGCTGGAATTGGAGTGCATTCGCTTAATGAATTTAAAGATGATTATCAAGAGGTAAAAGATCGTCATTTGAATGCATTAATGAAAGTCTCTGAATTAAGACGACAATCCCAAGAAATTATTAATGCCTCAATGGAAATGTTCCTTGCTACTGATTTGACTGAGCTTCAGTCGGGTATTCTTGATATATCGGATAAAAAATTGCGGATCGATAAAATTATTGAGCAGTTACAAGGCGACAGTATAAATTTTAAAGCGCTAGACGATTTAAAAAAACAACTCTATAGCCATTTACAAGATTTAGTCAGTGCGCTTGAATATAAATTCCAATTAGAGGATAAGTTCTTTGCTTCTTATCGCTCGGCAGAGGCGCTTAAACTGAGCCAGTTAAATAAAAGTAATATGCAGCTATTTGTGGTTATGGATAAGGCCATCTCTCATTTTAATCCGATTATCAATAAAAATAATGTTGCTTATCGAGCAACGGATCTTAAGGCATTAAGCTCATTTATAAACAGCTTAAAAGGTGAGTTAGGGGCGGAGCAATTGGCTAAAATTCATGATGTTTTTATTGATAAAACTTCGCTTGCATCCACTTATCAGGATTATGTAACTCATAATGATAAAATTAGAAAACTAAGTAAAAAAAATGAATATTTTACGAGTCTGTTTGTTTCAACTTTGGGGAGTGAAGTGCTCGCGGTGCAAAACCGTTTACTAAATGTTCTTAACAAACTTGAACATGAAACTTATCTGCGTAAATCCCGCTTATACTTTGTTCTTTTTATCAGCCTGATTGCAACATTTCTTTTTGTGCTAATCCAACTCAATTTTATTAAACGGATCTTATTAATCCGCAATATTATTGATTCTGGG
>NZ_CEZLMY010000185.1:0-886 GCF_983033635.1 Psychromonas sp.
GTTCCAACTAAAACGATTGAACTTCAAGATATTAAATCGATAAGGTGCATAAGACAAAGTAGAGTCGATCAACGCCTTGCTGCTGCTAATCAATTAAAGAGTTTAGCCAGTGAGTATGGTGTGACCATAGCGAAAAGCTTTAAATGCTTAAAAGAACAAGTGCCTATTGCTTTAGAAGATCCTGACAATGAATTATCACTGATTATGAGACGTATCCTTCATGATTTATTAGAAGAAATTAATGTCCTCACGCTTGAAATAAAATCATTAACCAATGATCTTGAATCTCTTTGTAAACAGCAACCGCGTTATCAAGCATTGTTGGCTATTCCAGGGTTTGGGCCAATTGTAGCCGCCGCATTTTTAAGTCAGGTTGGCATGATAAAAGGCAGGACATCCATACCTTATACTGTTTAAAATCATTGTGTTAAACATATTATTAAAAACAGCTAAACATTGCTATTACACTTTCTCTGATAAAGAATAAACGGGACACCCGTCATTTTATTTACCCGCATTTTACAAATCCCCGCATAGAACACCGTTAAGCACTTTTAACCTTTATTTAAACGCTGTATAACACCTGTGTAAAACAGGAAAAAGAGTGTCATTCATGTCAATTAGAAAACAACCAAACGGTAAATATCTCGCTGATTTTCGCCCTAACGGCATCGGCGGTGTGCGTGTTCGTAAGCAGTTTGATACGCAGGGTGAAGCAAAGCGCTTTGAGCAGTACACCTAAAATGAAGCGAGCCAAAAATCATGGCAGCCTGACAAAATTGATAACCGCCGATTAGATGAATTGATTGAACTTTGGTTTAACCTGCACGGCCAGGCGCTTAATGACGGCAAAAAGCGTAAAAACAAACTGCTGGCTATGTCATTA
>NZ_CEZLMY010000185.1:896-6531 GCF_983033635.1 Psychromonas sp.
GTCATTATTGATGCAGAACCCGATTGCCAGAAATATTACTGCCAGTGACTTTTCAAAATATCGTCAATTGCGTATTAAAACGGTTTCTATTAAAACAGCGAATAATGACCAAACTTACCTGAACGCCCTCTTTAATGAATTAAAACGTTTAGGAGAATGGGAGCATGGTAATCCACTGTCTGAACTCAGAGCGCTGAAATATAAACAGCCTGAAATGGGCTTTTTAAAACCAGATGAAATTAAGATTGTTTTTGACGAGTTAAAACAAGGCCGTAATTATGATGCTTATCTTATTTCTAAAATCTGCATCTCGACGGGATGCCGATGGGGGGAAGTAGAGCGGCTTAAAATAAATGCAGTTGCGATACGCCCATGTTAACAGGCCACCTTAAACCCGCATTAAAAGTCAGTCTAATATACAGACAGGCATCCATGCAGATTTTGTATGGATGCCTTTTATTAAATTACAAAGTTTATCTTCTAATTACAACTAGCAAAATAGAAGCAAATAATCTCTGAATTATGCTTACGCTATGGTTATTAACTAGCCTGAATATTTGGCCATAAAGTCATTTGTATCGTTAACCATATTTTTACTGCCGCAGAAAAAAGGTATGCGCTGGTGTAATTCTGTCGGCGTTACTTCCATGATGCGATTATACCCGTCACTTGCCGTACCACCTGCCTGCTCAATCAAAAACGCCATCGGGTTACATTCGTATAATAAACGTAATTTTCCTTTAGGTGCAGTAGCGGTTGAAGGATAGAGATAGATTCCGCCGGTTAATAAATTACGGTGGAAATCGGAAACCAGTGAACCGATATAACGTGATGTATAAGGGCGGTTTGTCGGTGTATCGATCTCCTGACAGAATTTAAGGTATTTTTTTACCCCGGTTGGAAATTTCAGGTAATTACCTTCATTGATAGAATAGGTACGGCCGTCTTCCGGAATACGAATATTTTCATGAGAAAGATAGAATACGCCCAGTGACGGATCGCAGGTAAATCCGTGCACACCGTTGCCAGTTGTATAAACCAGCATGGTAGATGAACCGTAGATGACATATCCGGCTGCAACCTGTTTAATACCAGGCTGCAGGAAGTCTTCTGAAGTAGCCGGCTGACCAACAGGGCTAATGCGTTTGTAAATTGAGAAAATTGTACCAACGGAAACGTTTACATCAATGTTTGAAGAACCATCCAGCGGATCCATCAACACGACATATTTACTGTTGATACCGCGCTCACTGTCAAAAGCGATAAATTCGTCTTCTTCTTCCGATGCAATACCGCAGACTTCACCACGCGCTTCCAATGCCGCCTTGAACGTTTCATTAGCATACAAATCCATTTTTTGCTGGACTTCACCTTGTACATTCTCAATACCGGTCGCCCCGATAATATCAACTAAGCCGGCTTTATTGATTTCCCTATTTACCACTTTAGCCGCTAAACGGATAGCTCCAAGCAATAGAGTTAACTCACCCGTTGCTTCTGGAAAGTCGTGCTGCTTTTCGATGATGTATTCACCAAGTGTGATCATGTTTGTTCCCTTTCTAATCATGGAATGGTACCTTGAACGAAATTACTCAGTTTAGTAATTGTTACCAATATAATGAGCAACACTATCTTTCGAGCGGTTATTCTGAATAAAAAATACACAATGATATATACCGATATAAAAAAACTCTGTTTACGTTTGGAAAAGATAAACGTTAAGCTTAGGACCATGATTTTTTTCTGTGCGGAAACTATCTTTTAACTAGAGTGCGCTTAGGTAATTTTGTAATATATACCCGCTATCATTCAAGATGCAAAAATCAGCAAGTCGTAAGGTGAACAGATTCTAGGCGTGAAGGTGAAGATCTAACGAGTTAAATCGAGACTTCACAACAACGAAAATGTTTGCCTTACGGCTTGCCCTGCGGGTCGCTAGCTCGAAAACCAATACTGCGTTGCAACATTTGATAAGGGCTAGCCATTGTCATCATGTTGCGCCTTGCCTTGGTATCCGAGCTAGCGACTGATAAATGCATTTTGATTGGTAACGGGTATATACTTTTTGTCTTTGGAGGGATCTAATATTAAAAGCCGAGCTAACCAGATGCTTATCTTACACATCTTAAACATAAGCGGCAATTTCACCAAGGCAGCTGAAAGATTAGGGGTTTCTACTTCTTATGTCAGTAAACAACTGATGCAGTTAGAATCTGAACTCAAGGTTCAGCTTGTACAAAGAACTACTCGAAACTTGGCATTAACTGATGCGGGTATTGAATATGCTGAGTATTGCGCACAGTTACATTCAATTGTTCAAAATGCTGAAGTGGCAATGATGGATGCCACCGCACAGATGTCCGGCACCATACGTCTTGCGCTGCCCCGTTCTTTTGGCATACTGCATGTTATTCCGGTCTTAGATAAGCTGCAGGAAAAATATCCAGAAATTAATTTCGAAATCACGCTGACTGATCGAAAAATAGATATGTTAAATGAAGATATTCATTTATGGATAACAACCTATGAGAATATTAATGAAGGTTATATAGCGCAAAGGGTCGCTGATGGTAACTTTGTGCTGGCGGCCTCTCCTAAGTACCTTAAAAGCCATGCAGCACCAACACATCCACAAGATTTATTAAATCATAATTGTGTTACTTATCACAGTAATACACGCGACTATAGCCATTGGCCATTTATAAAGAATAATGAACAATTAAATATCCATGTATCGGGGAACTACCGCGTTGATCTTTCTGAAGCGGTAAGGGATGCCGTTATTGCCGACCACGGTATCGGTTATATTGCCACTTACTTGTTATCAGATGAGTTTGAAACCGGGAAACTGGTTCAGCTGCTTCCTGACTGGAAAGCAAATTTAGTGATGCCTGTTTATGCTGTTTATCCTCGTAAAAAGCACCTTCCGGAAAGGCTTAATGCCGTTATCTCTTTTCTAAAAGAAAATATTGAATGCCCCCCCTACTGGGATGTTGCTTTGAGCCCCTGGCTTAATAACAGTTAATCAATAAAAGGCTCAAATATATTTGAGCCTTTTAGTTTTTAAGCTGCTTTCCTTTATGTTTATTCTTTATCTCTAATCTTTTCTTTCTAGCCGTCCATCTTTTCCGTACAGCAAAAATGCTTTTACAAAAGCCTATATATCGAGTCTTTTTTCGGGCGTAATATAAATCACATCATTTTTCTATACATATTTTCTTCTACCCACGTAGATACTGGAGCAAATTAATGTCTGATTTAAAAACAGCTGCTTTACGCGCACTTAAGTTAATGGATTTAACCACGCTAAATGACAATGACACGGACCAAAACGTGATTGATCTTTGTTATAAGGCAAAAACAGCTGTAGGCACTACTGCTGCCATCTGTATTTACCCGCGTTTTATCCCAATCGCTAAAAAAACATTGGCTGAGATTGGGGCGACAGAAGTACGTATTGCAACCGTTACTAACTTTCCTCACGGTAACGATGATATCGCTATTGCTGTTGCAGAAACTAAAGCGGCTATTGCTTACGGTACTGATGAAGTAGATGTGGTTTTCCCATATCGAGCATTGATCGCCGGTAATGAAAAAGTGGGTTATGAGCTAGTCAAACAATGTAAAGCCGCTTGTGGTGAGACACTGCTTAAAGTGATTATTGAGACGGGTGAGCTGAAAGAGCCAGCATTGATTAAACGTGCATCAGAACTTTGTATTAAAGCAGGCGCGGATTTCATTAAAACGTCTACTGGTAAAGTCGCAGTTAACGCAACACCAGAAGCCGCGGAAATTATGCTTAACGTTATCCGTGAAATGGGCGTTGCAGACGTCGTTGGTTTTAAACCTGCAGGCGGCGTGAAAACAAGTGAAGATGCAGCGCAATACTTAGCCATGGCAGATGATATTTTAGGCGGTGAATGGGCTGATAAAATGCACTACCGTTTTGGTGCATCAAGCCTTCTCACCAATCTACTTAATACACTGGAAGTGACATCTGAAAAAGCTGATTCAGCGGCTTACTAGATAGCGGTTCTAGATAGAAATTCCAATATTACCCGTTTACCCTCTTTTTAAACGAAGAGGGAATCAACAACAAATATTCTACAATTTAAAACTCAATGAAGAGTTTGGAGACACGTATGTTTTTACCTCAAGAAATTATTCGTAAAAAACGTGACGGTCAAGTACTGACCGCCGAAGAAATTAACTTTTTTATTCAGGGAGTAGCAAACGACACCATTTCAGAAAGTCAGACTGGTGCTTTTGCGATGACTGTTTTCTTCAATGAAATGACCATGCCTGAGCGTATTGCCCTTACTTGTGCGATGCGTGATTCTGGTATGGTGATTAATTGGGAGCATATGAATTTTGGCGGTCCGATTGTAGATAAGCACTCAACGGGTGGTGTTGGTGATGTAACCTCTTTAATGTTAGGTCCAATGGTTGCTGCTTGTGGTGGTTTTGTGCCTATGATTTCCGGTCGTGGCTTGGGTCATACGGGTGGTACATTAGATAAACTAGAGTCTATTCCTGGTTATAACATTACGCCAAACAATGACGTTTTTGGCGAAGTGACTAAAGATGCAGGTGTTGCAATTATTGGTCAAACGGGTGACCTTGCACCTGCTGATAAGCGTGTTTACGCGATCCGTGATATCACCGCTACGGTTGATAGTATTTCACTGATCACCTCTTCTATTCTTTCTAAGAAACTAGCTGCAGGGCTTGACTCATTAGTGATGGATGTAAAAGTGGGCTCGGGTGCCTTTATGCCTACCTATGAAGCATCTGAAGAGCTCGCTAAATCGATTGTTGGCGTAGCGAATGGAGCTGGTACAAAAACCACTGCCATTCTGACCGATATGAACCAAGTGTTAGCCTCTTCTGCGGGTAATGCGCTAGAAGTGCGCGAAGCGGTGCAATTTTTAACGGGTGAATATAGAAACCCTCGCTTGTATGAAATTACTATGGCACTTTGTGCTGAAATGCTGGTTTTGGGTCACTTAGCAAAAGACACTACTGAAGCGCGTGAAAAACTGCAGGCTGTTCTCGATGACGGCAGCGCTGCACAATGTTTTGGTAAAATGGTTGCGGGTCTTGGTGGACCAAAAGACTTTATTGAAAACTATGAAAATTATTTAGAAAAAGCACCTATCGCTAAACCTGTTTATGCAAACAACAGCGGCATTGTTTCAGCAATGGATACCCGAGCGATTGGTATGGCAGTGGTTAGCATGGGTGGTGGTCGTCGTGTTGCAACTGATGAGATTGATTATGCAGTTGGTTTTGATCAATTTATTCGCTTAGGTGAAACAGCAGACAGCCAAAAACCATTAGCTGTTATTCATGCACGTAGTGAAGCACAGTGGCAAGAAGCTGCAGATGCCCTACTAGAAGCAATTAAAGTCGGTAGTGAACCTTACGTGGCGACACCTGATGTTTACCGTCAGATTCGTGCTGAAGATATTTAGTAGTCACTATGCTTAAAGAGCTGCTGTTTTTTCAGCTCTTTAAGCATTCGCGCTCAGCAAACAGATTCTGCAATCACAGTACCCGCATGAGTATAGGAAGAATAAAAACCTTTTACCGAAAAATTTTGATTTGAACAATATTTTTTAGCGCATTATACTCC
>NZ_CEZLMY010000186.1:0-6519 GCF_983033635.1 Psychromonas sp.
CAGTCGCGCCTATGATATTGCGCGGTTAAAACCGCACTTCCAAAAACAAAAATAGATCCGTTAATTTTGCGGGTTGGTATAACAGCTTTTGAAGATAAAAAAAATCGGCGCACAAGGCGCCGATTTTAAATCAGAATAACAACCTATCTAGGTTATTTGATTTCACATACAGAGATTGAACCAACCGTTGCTGCATCAACAAAGTCAGTAACAACAAATGACATTACGTAATTACCGTCACCTAAAGTAATTGTATTGTTACCTGGATCTGAAATAGCACTTGAGCCAATACGTGCAATTGCATCATATTCAACATCTAATACCATTGCACTTGCAGAAGTAGTTGTTCCTGCAAATACTTGCGGATCCCAGTCACCGCTATCTGATGCTAGCTTAAATCCACCAGAAAGGTCAACACCACTTAATGCTACTTGGTAAGTATTAGTGCCTTTGTAGTTTAGTGCATATGCAATATCCCAAGCCCAGCTAGAATGTGCGCCACGTACCGCAAGATCAGCTGTTATAGGACCAGCATCAGCGCTATCAGCAAGCAATTCACACGTTTGCAGTTCAACTGCTGTTACAGTAAGTGTTGCAGCATCTTTATCGCTTGCATCAAAGCTAAAGGTTACAACTGAATCAGCTTCCAACGTCAGTGAAATATTATCACCACCGTCTAATGCTAAAGCCTCACCTATAACTAACGTACCAGTTGTACCATAATTAATCGCGCCCCAAGTAGGGTCTGCTACTTTAAAGCCGTAAGTACCCGCTTCCAGAGTCATAGTCATGCTGTAAATACCAGCGCTAGTGAATTCCATTGCATCAGCATCACCCCAGTCATTCATGTCACCACGAATATGAGGAATATCATCACCAAACGGAGGGATAGAGCTTAGGTCTTTATTGCTCATATCAACTGCTAGACCAGTACCTTGCGCATCACCTTGAGCTTTTACAAACACTGCCGTTGTTAATGCAGGAACTGTAAATTTACCATCAGCAAAAGAAGCTGTTCCTTCAACTAATGCACTATGCAGTGCAAAACCAGTCGCACCTGTTACAGGAATAACTTGCTCTGAATCAGTAGCATTAATCACAGCTACAATCGCATCAACAGCAGGATCTAAATCAGTAACACCTGTACCATCATCAATGCTCATTACAACCACACCAGCAACAGAAGTTGTGCCTGTGTTTTGGAAATCAACACGAGCCTTAACGTCAGCTTCAGTTTCAAGACTGAACAGCTTCGAGCTTGTACGGATTTTTAATAACTCTTTAAAGCGAGTATTCGTCCATTCGATATCAGCCGCTGTAGGCTCTGCATTAGTATCGGCAATAATTGTTTTGATTAAATCCCAGTTAGAGCCATCTTTATCTTCACGAGGAAGACCGACATTCCAGTTATTGCTAGACATATCGTAGTTAACGGTATTGTACCAATCACCTGAGTCGTAGCTGTCACGCTGCATTGCTTTAGAACGTAACAGTTCAGAGCCCATATGGAAGAAAGGAATACCTTGACCCAGCATATTGGTACTTAATGCAAGAATCTGCATTTGAGCGCGCTGATCAGAAGCAACTTCTGACGCGATCTTGTACATGTTGTTATCCCAAAGCGTTTGGTTATCATGTTTAGATACATAAGAGATATTCTCTTGTGGATCAACTGTGTAACCCGCTTTTTGACCGTTATAGTTAACATCCTGGCCACGTTTAGTAAGACCAGCCTGATCGAGTAATACAAAGTTAGCTAAGTTACCCGCCATACCTAGACGAACGATATCACCGTCTTGTCTAAGTTTAAGTGTTGAAGCATCTGTATCACTTTGCTTCTCATTCCAAACGCCTGCATTAGCAAAACCTTGGTTTGCACGTAATGCATCGCCACCATCAAACGGACCACCACCACGAACAGCATCACGTAGGCGATCTGAGAAAGTACCAATTTCAGTACCACCCATATTCGGCTGAGTCGCTTGCACAAATAGTGCATCATTTGCCACTTCACCAAAGTTCCAACCTTCACCGTAGAAGTAAGTATCTGCATCAACGGCTTTAACTGCTGTCAGTGAGTCAACCATCAATTGCTTAGGTTGATGCCCCATTAAATCGAAACGGAAACCATCAATCTTGTACTCTTTAGCCCAAGTTACCAGAGAGTCAGTCATTAACTTACCCATCATGGTATTTTCTGTTGCAGTATTTGAACAACATGTTGATGATTCAACAAAACCAGAGGCATTCAGACGCTGGTAATATCCAGGGACGATTTTATCCAGTACTGACTTATCATCTGTACCTGCAGAGTTAGTATGGTTATACACCACATCCATTACTACGCGGTAACCCATTTCATGAAGTTTCATGATCAGCGTACGGTACTCTTCAATACGCACAGTGCCTTTAGCATCTGTTGAATAACTACCTTCAGGTGTTGTGTAATGGAAAGGATCATAACCCCAGTTAAAGCTGTCATACATGCGCAGATCATTCATTAACGCTTGCGCTTCACCAGATGCTGGATCATAACCTTCAAGCACTTCACGGATCGTTGAATCATTAACACCATCATCACAAACAGCTGCACTTGCATTGAGGCCACAAAGTTTTGCAACTGTATCGCTTAGTTCAACACGTTTTTCAGGATCTTCATCAACGGTCGCAATATCAAACAGGTTCATTAAGTGAATTGTATTTAAACCATTTTCTGCAAGTGAAGCCAACTGCTTAACACTTTCACGTTCAGTTTCAGTGATTGCAGTATATTTTCCATCCAGCGCATCTGTTCCGCCATCACCTGGTGCAGAGCTTAAATCACGCAGATGTGTTTCATAGATAACCTGCTCTTCCGGGTTAGCAACAGTCGCTATAGTTTGATCATCCCAACCTGCTGGTTTAGCTTCAGTTGCTAAATCAACTACTTGAGAGTACTTACTATTAACAGATAAGCTTAAAGAGTACGGGTCAGTTACTTGCAGCGTTTCAACATTATCTAGCGCAGCATGGTATACCTCTACTTCATAGCGGTAGTATTTACCAAGCACATCTGCAACATCAGCCACTTCCCATGTACCATTTGCTTTACGCGTCATAGTAACGGCATCACCTACCTGCGCTAAGTCAGCATCATAAAGGTAAAGTGCAACATTTTTAGCTGTTGGAGCCCATAATTTAAACGTCGCCGCCGTGCCAGATACAACAGCACCTAGCGTCTCGTTTTGCGCACCAGTATCGCCCGTTGCGTATACAGCATCTAATGCAGGCGCAAGTTGTATACCGGTTGCATCGATGATTTTACCTTCAGCATTTTTAGCAATTAGAACTAGTTGGCCGCTAATTAATGTAGCTTCGTCTATACCTTCTGGTAGTTCAAAACCAAACGCTTTATAATTTTCATAACGTTTAGCAACTCCCTCTGGCATAGTTTTGCTAGTGAGGGGGAGCATTTCCGTTGCTGAAACAATTTCACCCGTATTATCATTAATTTCAAAACCGCCATCTGCCAGGTAATGAATTTCAAAAGAATCAGCAGTGCCTGTATCCCAGGCAACGGTTGAACCGTCGATCAATGCACCTTTTAAACCTTCATAAATAGTCAGTGCAACAGGTGAATCAGATAAATCAGCTTTACCTTGTGCTAGATAAACTTTTTTACCTAGCGTGCTCATATCCCATTTACGATCGCCACCAGGTTCTTTCTCGCCACCATTGTGCATAATATATGTCACACACGTTGCGCCAGGTTTCAAAGGAATATTATAAATAGCGCCATTATCACCAGTAGTAGTAGATAGCAGCGGCTCATCCCAGCTTGTAATCGCACTGTCAGCCGCACCATCACAAGTCGGATCATCATTCCAGATATGTAAACCCCAACCATCATAGCTGGCATCTTTACGCAGGTAATTAAGCTCACCACTATCTGTGTCAATAATGGTGTTATCACTACTTCCACATGCAACCAGCGTGGCAGCTACGAATAGCGGCATGGTAAAGCGCGCTAAAGTTTTTATTTTCAATTCCATTGATCATTCCTGTTTTATTAATGATTGAATAATTATTATTTTAGTTATAGTTGTAAAAGTTCCCCCTTTTACGGTGCGAAATCATATTGGATTAGCGCCACTTAATATGTGATCCAAACGGAGGAAACGAGCTATTTAAACTTGAAAAAGGCATGAACAAATTGTTTTTGTGAGCGACGTCACCACTAAAATGAACTTTTTTAAAAAAAACGCTTGATTCTACCAAAATTACGTGCAAGCGCTTTCTTTGCGACTACAGTTATCTGCTGCAATTAGCCAAGCAAATAGATGAAAACAGCATAAAAGTGATCAGCACGAGACCTTCATCACCGAAATACAGCTTGCAAAATTAGATTTGCGCATACCCTTTGCTTTTATTCAACAAAGCAAAGAAAGCGCTTACAACCACTCAAGACAAGGCATGCAAGCGCTTGCACAGCAAGCGTAACCACATTGAATCCACCATGCTTACTGGCTTTATATGACTGCAAGGTAATAAAGCTAAGTTATGACGCTAGCAGCTGCATTCTGTAATTAATGGCAATCGAGGCTTCACTCCCGTCAAATGGTTTGTCGAGATTGAAAATAGATAGAAACAGCTAGTCACTATGAGCTGTATGGCTAGCGCCAGATCATGCGCAGTAGACTCTGTAACATGAAATTAAAGCAAAAAACTTATTCACTTGATGTAAGAAGAGTTGCAGTACTTATTGGCAAATTTAAAGTTTAATTTATCCATATTACTTATTTAGCCAGCCCGCCTCTTTGCTACTTATTACCTCCTTTTTGTTTATTTACCACAATATGATCTAAATCAGCTATTTTTTGAGCGTTATACGCAGCTTTAATCTAATCTTCAGTAGAAAGTTAACTGTTTTTTTTAGGCTTAAACCTAAGGTGATTGATATGCGTTTTCCTGAAATTAAAAAAGATCCGTTACTGGCATCGACTCATAACCTGACTTCCTACCAAGATACTTGCGAGCACTTTAACTGGCAAACTGCACAGCAGCGTATAAAGGGAGGGGTGGATGGATTAAATATCGCATTTGAAGCGGTAGACAGACATGTCGAAGAAGGTTTCGGTGCACAAACAGCGATCCGTTGGTTAAGTAAGCAAGGTATGCAAAAAGATATTAGCTATGCGGATTTAAAAGATCAAACTAGCCGTTTTGCCACTATTTTACAAACCCTTGGCCTGCAACCCGGCGATACAATTTTTGGTTTATGTAATCGAGTACCACAGCTTTATATCGCTTTATTAGGCACACTTAAATTCGGTGCAGTATTTTCTCCATTGTTTTCTGCATTTGGACCCGAGCCAATCCGTTCACGCATGGAAATTGGTGAAGCCCGTGCCCTCGTCACGAGTGAAGCTCTGTATCGTAAAAAAGTAAAATCCTGGGCGAACGAGTTACCCAGTTTAAAATGGGTGCTTTTATACAACGTCACGCAGCCTCTGCCTGAAAATTGTTACGATCTCGATGCTTTATTAGCACAAAGTAGCGCTGATTTCCCTGCCCGTTTCTGCGATCCGGAACAACTTGCTTTACTGCATTTTACCTCTGGTACCACGGGCAAACCTAAAGGTGCAATGCATGTTCATCAGGCGGTGGTTTACCACAGTATTTCTGGGTTTTATGCACTTGATCTTCGCCCTGGCGATCGTTATTGGTGTACCGCCGATCCAGGGTGGGTGACCGGTACCTCCTATGGCATTATTTCTCCCTTATGTAACCGGGTTACCATGATTATTGATGAAGCGGAATTTGATGCCCGGCACTGGTACCAGTTACTCAGTGAGCAGAAAATCAATATTTGGTATACCGCACCAACCGCAATTCGCATGTTAATGAAAGCTGGAGGTGAACTTGCAGATGAGTATGATCTCAGTGCATTACGGTTTCTTGCCAGTGTCGGAGAGCCACTTAATCCAGAGGCGGTAATATGGGGTGAAAAAGTGTTTGGTAAACCATTCCATGACAACTGGTGGCAGAGTGAAACAGGCGGCATTATGATCGCCAATTTCGCAACTACGCCAGTCCGTCCAGGCTCGATGGGCCGACCTTTACCGGGTGTCGAGGTGGCTATTATGGAACAGGCTGCAGACGGCACAAAAAGCCCGTTCAAGGAAGCAAATAGGGTTGGTGAACTTGCTCTGAAACAAGGTTGGCCGTCAATGTTTCGTGGTTATCTTCATGAAAATGAGCGTTACCAAAAATGTTTTGTCGATAATTGGTATTTAACGGGGGATTTAGCATGCTGTGATGCAGACGGATTCTACTGGTTTGTGGGCCGAGCCGATGATGTGATTAAAAGCTCAGGGCATTTAATTGGACCATTTGAAGTTGAAAGTGTGTTGATGGAGCAGCCTGCAGTAGCTGAAGTTGCTGTGATCGGCCTGCCCGATGAGGTTGCCGGGGAAATAGTAAAAGCGTTTGTGGCCTTAAAACCAGGCTATGAGGGAGACGATGATTTACGCAAAATTC
>NZ_CEZLMY010000187.1:0-6413 GCF_983033635.1 Psychromonas sp.
GGATAAAATAAATATTATGCTTGTAAAAAAGGGTACTACTCTTTGTTTGATTTTCATTTTTGTAGTCCTTTATCGTTTATTCGTAAGCTGTATAGATTCTTTTTTAACCCCTCGAATAACTTCAACTTTTTGGCTTTTTCTAAATATTCTCGGGTTATCATCTGCAGAAGAAGTATTCGCCAATGTCATCTCAATAACGGGCTGCTTATCGGTAGAATCTTCTTTAGAGACTGTTAGTTGTTGATCGCTAGAATCATCTTCAGAGGCCATTAGCTGTGGATCGGTCAAATCTTCTTCAGAAACAGTTTGATCGTCCTTACTGCCTCTTTGTTCGTTGGGATTTCTAAGCGCTAATTGAATGCCGCCTTTACTTCTGGCATTCATTAATATCCCAGCTTGTTGAAGGTTCAGTTCAAGTGTAATAGCTCTCACAATTTGCGGTTTATTTTCATCATCGGAGGCTTTTTGATCTACTGCCAAAATTTTCACATTTGAGAGAATAACATCAGTCGAAACACTTTTACCTTTAGTTTTATAGGTACTGAGCACATCAACTTTATTTCCTGGAAGTAAAAAACCCGCTACCCCGACCACATCATTTACCCGAATAGAAACGGCCCTCATATTTTTGCCAATCAGGCTTGCTACAGAGCTACCTTCACCTTTTTTGACTAACCTTTCCTGCCTGAGAATATCGCCCACATAAAGCCTTTGCTTAACGACCATCTCCTCTAATAGCTCCTTCTCAGTAATTGCACCTTCAGGCGCTAGACTTTCAGGTATCACTGTAGAGACTATATATTTGGGATCTAAAATTGTCCCCGTAGGCAGTTCAGTGTTAACTGTAAAAACAGGTACTTGCCCCGCAGTTAAATCTGTTGGTTGATTTTCTGCCAGCCAATTCCTTGCTATTAATACTGCCCCTAGCCCGAAAGCTATGGATAGAACAATAAACACTATGGTGTTTCTATTCATATTTCCTCCTGATTATTCGATTATGTATAAATCCCTACAACATCAGCGTTAATTACTTATACAAAGTAACTTTGCCAGGAAAAATCGAGCAACTCTTGGTTAATTTCTGGTGTTAAGTTATTAAATACAATTTGGTCATGAATGATTGAAATTAAATCTCTTGGATAACATGGTAAAAAATCTTTCGAATGTAATGTGAATAGATGGTCAACCAGATAATCAAATTGTTTCTGTTCACACAGAACCCCATTCGCTTCGCACTCCTGGTACCAAATTTCTTTGAATTGTTCTTTATCAAGCCCTAGAAAAGGGATTTTGTACCCCAATCGCCTTAAAAATGCTTCATCTATTAAGTCTTTCGGAGATAAGTTTGTAGAAAACAGCAACAACAATTCAAATGGAGCTTCAAAGTGCTGCCCTGATTGTAAAGACAAAAAATCTCTTCTTTCTTCTAAAGGTACAATCCAGCGGTTGAATAACGCTTTCGGACTTACTTTCTGACGACCTAAGTCATCTAATAATAAAATTCCGTTATTGGCCTTAAGCTGCAGTGGTGCCTGATAGGTTTTTGAATTGTGGTCAAAACGCACTTCCAACATATCTAACGTCAGCTCACCACCAGTAACAATCAACGGCCGCTTACAAAGTTGCCAGCGTTGATCAAAACTGCTACCCAATTTGAGCAGATCATTACTACTGGATTGATAAGTGGTTTGATGAACTTCCGGATCAAATATTTGAATGATTTCATTATTAACTTCTAGCGCATAGGGGATTAATACTTGATCTCCGAAGACAAGATTCAGATGACGGCAGAAATAACTTTTCCCCGTACCAGGTTTACCATAAATTAAAATGGGTTTAATAGAATTGAGCGCGGGGCCAACTTTTTCAATCAATTCAGCTGGAAAAGTCAACTCATTGAAAGCCGCATCTAATTCTGGTTTTGAGAGAGGCGCGGAACGGCTGGACTGGACTTTTGCAACTCGAATATATTGCGCTAAAGGTAAAGGGGCACTGCCAAGATAACCGTTTTTTAAAAATGATTTCTCAGCTTGTAAATTACCAAGGTTACTTAAAGAGTAGCGCATTTGCCCGTCGGAAAGGCTTTGCCTATTTTCAATCCAGGACAATGCCTTCGCCTGCTCGACTAACTCTTTAACTATGCCGCCAGCTAAAGATAATTTTTCGGCCAACTCTCTAAGAGTATATACACCACCAATCTGCAAATGTTTCACTAACAGATCAAGTAGCAAATTAGCAGATAGACCGGTTTCAGCAATTGTTGAAGGTCTAGGCGCTAAATTTAGTAATTTTGTGTCAACAGCAAACTCGACAACCTTTTTAGAAACGTTAGATTCAGATAGCTCAGCTGTTTTTGAAGGCTCGGTATTTTCATTCTCGTGCTCATTATTTACCGATTCATTGGCAATTACATTTGCCTCTGTTGCCTGTGCTTCGTTTTGTTTTTGGAAGTTAAACAGTCCCATTTCACACTCCTAATTGATATCTAAGATTTGAAATGAGCCATAAAACATTTACATTTTGACTGCAAGCCCAAACCCAACCTATGGCGAAAGCTGGCGCATAAGGAATTTTCATTTCCAGAAAACCCTGGTTATCAGGGCGAATGAATTGACGCAGATATAAACAGCGAAAATAGTGTAATAAAACCTCTTTAACGGCTTGCCAGCCCAATTTATATAAAGCAAGGCAGATACTGGTAATAGAACCCGCGACTAAACTATAAATTAACGACCAAAGTAAAAGTTTGACATCTAAGAAGGAACCAATGGCAACCATCAGTTTTACATCTCCTGCACCAAAGAATTTAAAACAAAAAGCAGGAAATAGAATAAGAAAGGCGAGACCCGCACCAATAAAAGCGCTTAAAAGACCAGACCAGCCTGAAAAATAGATCTGTGCGGTAAACCCTGTAATTAAGGTTACTGCGCATAAAAGATTTGGGATGCGTTGGTATCTCAGATCAAAATAGAGTGATATTAAAAATACCAACGATATAATAGAGAGTTTAATAATTAGATCTACATTTTCCATTGCACATCCCGTTAATCTTAATTAGCATTTAGCAATCGGCACTTGCACCACCAACGGCACTTTCAAGACAACCAATAGTACTGCCTACCGCTTTACCCAGATCTGAGAATGCAACAACCAGAGCTCCTGCTACTAGCGCGCCTGCGATCGCATATTCAACAGCGGTTAAACCGCTTTCATCTTGAATAAATTCGGTGAATAACTCTTTAATATTTCTCATTTTCAATCGCTCCTATAATCCCAATTAAACAAGGCAGTGATTAGCCAACCAATCCTTGCACTTATACACAGTGTTTAGCAATCTATACTTGCACCACCAACGGCACTTTCAAGACAACCAATAGTGCTGCCTACCGCTTTACCCAGATCGGAGAATGCTACAACCAGAGCTCCTGCGACTAGCGCCCCTGCAATCGCATACTCAACGGCGGTTAAGCCACTTTCGTCTTGAATAAACTCGGCAAATAACTCTTTGATATTTCGCATTTTAAATCACTCCTATAACCTAATTAAACAAGGAAGTAACGAACCAGCCAGCCCTTGCACCAGCATCCATTGATATATTAATGAATTAACCTCTGGATATAGTTAAGATTAGAAGGAATTATCAGAATGCGTTATCACAGAATTGCTTACTATTGTCTGAAATTGCGCAAGATTTATAATTTTTTTGTCAAGAGAGTAGATATCTGCTGAGAAACGTAACTTACCTTGTTCATCAATCCAAGCCGTTTGATAGGTGATATAAACAGGTAAAGGATTAGTTAAACGTAAGTGGGTGGTTTTTCCAGATTTTAAGGCGGAAAACATTTCATTTTCATCATATGACGCCTCAAAAGTTAACAAATATTTAGCTAATAAATTTGCATTCTCCAGCCTGATACAACCATGGCTGAATGCCCGCAGAGGTTGCTTAAATAAAGATTTAACCGGAGTATCATGTAAGTAGATGGAATGGCGATTGGGAATATTAAAACGATAATAGCCTAACGCATTATTATCACCAGGCGCTTGAACTAGACGATAAGATTGAAGCAATTCAGGTAAGTTCAAGTTGGGATGGTCAATTTCTCTGCTTTGAGAATTATTCCAATAACCTTTTACTAACTGAAAATTTTTGCGTTTTAAAGATAAAAAATCTTTTTTGTATTCAGGTATTAATTCATTATTAATAATATTATATGTAGGCGTCCAACTAGGATTAAGTGTTAGCCTATCTATTTCTGTAACAATTTGTGGTGTTTGGTTTTCGATATTACCGACAATTATTTTCATCTGTAATACTTGCTTGCCCACCTCCATTACTGACAATTGATAGCTTGGTATATTGACTAATAAATATTTATCAGGGGGACGGTTAGGAAGCGTAAACCAACGCCATAAATTGACCTGTAACTGTTTAATGCGCTGCTTAGGTGGAACCTGCAAAGCCATATATGTGTTAGGCCCCAACTCGCCATCGGCAACTAAGCCATGGCGTTGCTGAAATTTTTTTAACGCGGCTACAACAACAGAGTCAAATACGCCCAGGCGATATTTTTTTTGCGCTCTTTGCGGAAGATCGCCCAAACGAACTAAAATTTCTCTAATCCCTTTTACCTGTTGGTGGCTTTGTCCGAGTTTAGGTTTGAAATTAAGATCGAGTATTGGCCATGGATAAGCAGATAAAAACCGGTAACGTGAAATTGCTTTTCTCAATTGGCTTATTTGATCATATTCCGGAATCAATGAAAATAATAACTGATCCGTTGAATCAGCATTAATCGCATTAGCTAACACCGATTCAGCACTGGATAAGGGGGAGCGGCCATTCTGATTATCTAACTTGATTAATTCTAAAAATCCATCAGTTAAAATACGATCATGTTGCTGGTAATTATCTATCGATAATTCATTGATATTGCCAACATCATGCCAACCAAGATCAGCTAAGAGCCAATGCAGAGTACGGCCGGATAGTGTTAAACCACCAGGCTCCAACCAGAGATATTCTTTTTCCGATTGTTTTAAAATATCTTGATAGGGCGTTAAGATTTTTTCTACCGGCTCAGAGAGTAAATCACTTTCATTACCTATTTGATGATTAGATAATAATTTTTGCTGAGCGCTTAGCGTAATAGGGGCCGAAAGAAAAAAACAAATAATCAGGTAAATAACACTATGCGCATTAGCCTTGGTAAGTAAAAGATCATGAAGCATGATATTTTTCTACAAAGTTAAGAATATTTTCCTGTGCTTCAATTGCCAAATCTGGGAATAACTCAGATCTTAACCTTTGATATCTTAAATATGTAATGCTGTGCTCAACATCTCTGTTACCTTTTACATAAGCGGTAGGAGTAATATTGAAATGTTCTTTAAAAGTTCGACAAAAATGCGATGGGTTTGCAAATCCGATTTGATAGGAGATGTTAGTAATAGATTTTTTACCTACAGTTAATAAACGTTCCCCCTCTTCTATTTTACGAGATAACAAATAGCAGCTATAAGTTATGCCACATATATCTTTAAACATATGGCAAATGCGGCTGGGGCTTAAATGAACCTCATTTGACAAATCCTGCAGAGAGGGACTTTTGCTGTAATCGCGTTCAATTATATCTAGTAAAGAACCTATAGTGTGTTCTTTATTCATTTGAGGAAATAGATCATTATTATTCTCTATTTCCTCGCTAAAACACTTTACATAAGTTTTGTTTTTTAGTGTGTAAAACAGATCATGTTTGTCTTGCACTGATAACGGGTGAATAAACAGATCATTAACCCCTATATGTAAAGATTGATGCAATAATGGGATAGAGACCGTAGAGCTGATAACAAAGAACTGTTTGTCGGGGTATCTGTTACGAATAAAATTAATATTATAAAGGTGATTAGAGCTAGTAAAATCCATTACATAAATCACCGCACCTGGATTAATAGTTAAAGTTTCAAGATCATCCATAGAATAGCAATAATCAATATCACAAAGTGGACTTAGTTCTTCTATACAGTGTTGCGCTAACCCCCTATCAAATGCGATTAAAAGCAAACTGCTTACTTTGTGATTAACCATCATTAATATTTCCTTTAAATCGCTAAGGCGTTATTACAAACCTCATTGCATACTAAATAATCAGAGTTTATTGGGGTTCTGTCAAATGAAAACCTGAAGAATGACTTACTTTTTAGAGAGGTTTGGAGAGCCAAGGAAACAGTTATAACCTACGAAAACAGCTAACTCACTGATAATTAAAATATCATCGGCAAGATACTTTAATACATTGAATATATGAAGAGCGAAAATGTTTTTATAATTTTGGACTGTTATTTTTTATTAATGGGTTTATACCAATCCGCTTAATATTATAGTCTATTTGTGGAAGTGCGACTTCAGTCGC
>NZ_CEZLMY010000188.1:0-6412 GCF_983033635.1 Psychromonas sp.
TGCTTGCATTTACATCTACCGATAGAGGATTAACGCAGTTAATCGCTCGAAAGGCTCTCATGCAGTGCCTTATTCTGGCCTCCGAGCAGAGTCCTGATAAAGCACCTTGAGGCATCATGGGGATACACTTCTACCACTCTATATGGATTGCAGTACCAACGTTAACTAACTCAATAAATTCATCCATTTCAGGGTTGGTAAGTGCAATGCAGCCATTGGTCCAATTGTACTGCTGTATAATTGAAGACAACCTACTCACCTTATTTCGTTGACCGTGAACCATAATGAAACCTCCTGCCGACACTCCTTTTGATGCTGCATTGGCAAGATCAGATCTATTCGGATAAGAAATATGCATTGCTCTGTAAAAGGATGAATCCTCCTTTTTATAGTCCAGGGTATAAGTCCCTTCAGGCGTTTTTTTATCACCCTCTTGTTGTTTATGTCCCTTTGGGTTTTCTCCAAAAGCGACATGATACTCTTTAATAACTTTGCCCCTATCTAGCAAATACATTCTATTTTCAGATTTAGTTACTTTTACAAGGTCAACTCCGGATAGTGCAGGCAAAGAGATAAAAAGCAAAATTAGGCTCGTATAATGTATATTTAACAAGGTAAGAAAGATCCAAACAAAATAAAACAGTAATTTTTTAAAATAGCCAATATTGATAGGGACGATAAGTAATAACGCCCAGATGCAGCTATTCGGTTTTAGGCTTTGTGGTAAAACCGATTGCCAAGCTACAATCTACAATCAAAAAAATCAAGTAAGCAACTCCCAATTCTGGAGATCCTAATATTTTGTTTAGAACAAATAGATAACACCATCCGCTTTTTTTAGTCTGCCAATTTGGTTTCTCACAGGCTATCGCTTGAAGCTAATGATTGATCATTTATCGTTGCTGTTTTCGCCTTAAAGGCGAGTAATGATGAGTAAACGAAACGAAGTTTCGCAGTACGAAGAAGATATACTTCTCAACAGCAAGAAAAACAGGGCATGCAGATCTTAGCCAGTTTGTGACACTATGTTGTCGCATAAGTTACCGTGCCGTGTACAGCAGAGCCTGTCCCGCTCATAAACCTGAACTGGCGTTCAATTCACTCCATGATTCTATCTGCTTTGGTTGGGGGTATTTGTAAAAAGAGGCGTGGGCTTAGCCCACAATAAAAAAGGTTTGGCTGTCCCCGAATTTGGTCCCCGAATTTGCCATTGAAATAGTAATTATTATTTGTTGATTTTGTTGGCTTATAACGGGTAATAATATTTCATATTGGTTAGAATCCTAGAAAAATTAATATACTTCTTTAATCGTTAATGAATTTGAGAATAATTAAAATGTCCCAACGTATTGTATCAACCTTAATAATGCTTGTTTCTCTATATATTGTAAGCAGTCATGCCGAGGTATATCGCTACAAAGATGAGGAAGGAAAATGGCATTTTACAAACGTGATTCCCAGCGAAGATAAAAATGCAGTGCTGCTTGACGTTGATAATGCAGAAACAAAATTTGAATCAACCAATAAGAAAACAGGTAAAGATCTGCAGGCCTATTTGACCGATTTAATTCAGCCGAATAATGATATCGAAAAAGCGACCCTTTCAGTGGTAAAAATAGAAACCCCCACAGGATCAGGCTCTGGATTTTTTGTTAGTGAGCAGGGACACATTATTACTAACAAACATGTTGTGCGTATTACTGCAACCAAGTATTGGAAGTCAGAGCAACAAAAAATTGAGACGGGTGAGCTGAAAATAGAAGAAGCGAGAGAATATTTACAGCAAAAAAAATTAGAGATGCAAAAGTATGAAAAAGATCTAGCTGATTACAAAAAACGTATTGTTATCGCGGCCGAGGATGACAAAGCGGCTATGCAGAATACCTATAATTATTATTTAAAACGTTACAATAATCAGAAAAAAGAACAGAAAAAAATTACAGCTGACTATATAAAAGCCAAAGACGCATTTTCAAAACAAAAAAGGAAAATTAGGCAGTCTAGAATCACCAATACATTTAAGGTTATTCTCAAAGATAATACTGAATTTCAGGCTAACCTAGTTAAGCTAAGCCCTGAGTTTGATTTAGCTTTACTACAATTGACCGGGATCTACAAAACCCCATTTCTTAAAAATACAAACCATTTCACTCAAGGGATGGACGTTTATGCAATTGGTAGCCCACTGGGTTTTAAAGATTATGTCTCCAAGGGAATTATAATGGGCCAAGAAAGAGGGAATATTGTTACTGATACTCAGATACTTCCAGGTAATAGTGGCGGCCCATTAATTACTCAAGATGGAGAAGTGGTTGGTATTAATACTGCTGTTTATCGCGCTGGCGAAACGATTGGTTCTGAAGTATTTGGTTATGCCATCCCAACTTCAATTGTTGAAAAAGAATTTGCTAGTGAGTTGTATTAAATCCAACTAACGCACCACCTCAGCACGGCCATTCCTAGCTGCTTTGGTTTATTTGTTAAATTTGTAAAAAGGGGCGTGGGCTTTAGCCCACAACAAAAAAGGTTTGGCTGTTCTCTAATTCTACAATGAGCAGGCTTGCGCTTGAAGCGAATGTTTTAACTTTCTTTGTTGGAGTTTCGCCTTGTCGGCGAGTTACTTTTTTCTCAACAGCAAGAAAAAAGTAACCAAAAAAGTGCCGTTCCGAACGTTTTTTATTCTTGTCTGCTCAATAACTTTTTAACGCACCGGCTTGGACAGCACATCCCTGTGCTGAGCCAAGCCTAATGAAATCATCCATGATTTCCTTTGCTAAAGTCATTTCCCAGCCAAGAAAAACGTAAACGGAAATTTTCGTAGCCGTGTTGGTTTGATTTTACAGAACAAGAGCTATCCGTTAGATAACGAGCTATAAAGCGAATAAGATAAAGAATTTAAATGATTGATAAATACATGTTATAAAGTCGAAATGGGTTAAAACAAATGAATAAAGATAAATTTCAAATCATCAAGCAGTATATTGGCATTAACCTCCTAAATTACATTTTAAATACAAATGAAAAGATTAATGATGAGACTGATTTTGATAAGTATTCATTTGTAGAAATACAGTTATCTGTATTAAGGGATTTGTCGCAAACGATACAAGACAATCGTATTCAGTTTGTCTTGGATAATGGCAGAGGTTCGGATGGGACTAGCCTAGAATACTTCCTAACAAGAAGTAAAGTTGGTGAAATCAGCTTGTTTAACTATTACAGAACACTTTGTGGCGGGGCGTGTCCGGAAAGTAAGTCAGATGATCAAGTCTTAAATTTTCTTGCTGCACTTTGTATTCGAGAATTTCCAACCCTTTTACTTAAATTAATGGGATCCACACATCCTAGTGGTTATGGATTGCATTTTGGTGGCGATGATTATAAAAAATTTAGTTCATTAATAAAGAAAGATGAATTAGATGCATTAACAAACCATGAAACAGGCTTAGATTACGCCTTTGTTTTTACTACTCAAGATGGAATATCAGTCAATATTCAAGTTGAAATGGCTTGTGGAGTTATTATCAGTCGCTCTTTTCAAAATGCATGTAATAAAATGAAATACTCTTTAAAGGATGTATTAGAAGAAATTAAGCATAATTTATATCTACTAAGGGCATTAGCGAAAGATCAAGAAATAGAATATTCCAGTTTTGTTGGAATAAAGGGCTTAGCACTAAAAGGCTTTGATTCAATTGATTTTGGCAAGGCTTATCTTAGACAGATAAATGATATTTTAAATCCGAGTTATCATACTTCGAAAACAGCAATGATACATTCAAGTGAAGATGAAAAATATCTAAGTGGAAATGTATTAGAGATTAAACATTCAACCAAAATGTCCCTGCAAACAAGCTGTTTTAATGGAGTAAAAAATAGCATTATTTTTGATCAACAAAATAAGATAATAGATAGCTTAAAGTTTTCAGTGGTGTTTTCACTGCTAGAAGATAAGGGAATTAGTACTTCACTTTTTGAAAATGGATTTCCATTAATTGCCGCAGGAAATTATTCATATAGTGAGTGTCAGCCACAAAAATATCTAACCATTCAACCTGATGATTTAGGTGATATTCAAGATTGGTTTAGACATCTGACAAAAACAGATTTAACCCCTATAAATGTTCCCTTAACAAGATTGAACTATGCGATTTTCGAGAGAAAAAATCCTGAAGATGCAATTGTAGATGCGATAATTGCTTGGGAAGGTATGTTTAGCGGGGCTTCTGAAACTTCATTTAAAGTTACAGGGAGTATTGCAAAATACTTAAAAAATGCGGAGAAAAGAGAAGCCTTTATATCTAGGCTTAAGGATATTTATAGTTTTCGAAGTAACTTTGTTCACGGTAAAAAAAGTAAAAAGTTAAAGAAAGAAAATATTGATGATTTACGTAAAGAAGTTATTGAAATTGGACTTGATTGTATTAAGAAATTGTTAAAAGATGACGTACTGCTAAAACTGGATCCATCTGAAAGAGTTAAACAAGTTATGGTACTTAATTAACAATTAAATGGTTATTATTTATCTAAGCCAATTCGGCTGCGCATTCCCCGTCCATTTTTATTGAAATGAACGACTGCTTTAGCAAGAGAAAACATGGATGTTTTCTCTAATCTCAGTCAGTACAGGGATGTAATGTCTGAGATGGTGCGTTAAAAAGCTGTTGGGCATTTCAATATTAAAAAATGGCTCGGGCAGCCTTTCTTTTGGTTACTTTTCTTTGGCTGTGCAAAGAAAAGTAACACGCCGTCAAGGGCGAAACTCCAACAATGAAAATTACACCAACCGCTTCAAGCGCAAGCCAGCAAACAACCAAATCTTCTACGAAGTTTTTGTAACCAGTGATTAAGGCAGAAGCACAAACAAAAAAGCGATAACCATTTGCATGATTATCGCTTCTAAAATTTTGCCAAGATTAACAGTTAACCTTCGTAATCAAGCGGATCAGTCACACCATTTTCCGCAAACGCTTCCAGGCGTTCAACACATGAGCCACACTTGCCACAAGCTTTTTCACGGCCGTTATAACAGGTCCATGTTTTGCCGTAATCAAGGCCCATTGCTAAACCGTCTTTTAAAATGCCAATTTTATCGCTATTTAAATAAGGCGAGAAAATTTCAGTTTTCTCATAATTAGCTATTGCCGCCACATCATTCATCTTCTCAACAAACTCAGGACGACAATCCGGATAGATAGCATGATCGCCAGAATGCGCGCCGTAATAAACTTTTTCAGCTTTGATAGAAACGGCATAGCCAATCGCCAAAGAGAGTAAAATCATATTACGATTAGGCACCACAGTAGAGAGCATATTCTCTTCTTGATAATGGCCAAGCGCCACATCAATGCTGTTATCGGTTAATGATGAGCCACCAATTAACTGATTAATTGCTGAAATATCAATTACTTTATGGTTAACTCCCAACTCCTGACAAACGCTGCGCGCCACTTCTATCTCTTTGATATGACGTTGCCCATAATCAAATGTTAGTGCATACGGAGTTAAACCCTGTTGAATGGCTTTGTGTAAAACGGTGTAAGAGTCCATCCCTCCCGAATAAATAACAACGACTTTTTTGTTCATAATGCTTGTATTTCCTACTCTATTCACTTATAAATCGGCTCATATTAATGGTGACCAATATCAAGCGAGTATAATACGTCAATGCAGCAAAACTACAAAGTAAATGAACTGTTTCAAACCATCCAAGGCGAAGGTTTTTACACTGGCATGCCTGCAATTTTTGTACGTTTACAGGGGTGTGATGTTGGTTGTGCCTGGTGTGATACTAAAAACACTTGGGATATCGATCCCGACAAACAAGCTCCTTTGAGTGAGTTGTCTGATCATAGTGATCAGTCTAGTCAATGGGCAGACGTCAGCGCGCAAGGTATTATTGATGAAATAAAGCGTTTGCGTTATAGCGCTAATTTAGTGGTGATCACAGGTGGTGAACCCTGCATGGTGGATCTGCGTGAACTTACTACTCTTTTACATGAGTTTGGTTTTCAAACACAAGTTGAAACCAGTGGTACTTATCCAATCTTGGTGGATGATAATACCTGGGTGACACTTTCACCTAAAGTTAATATGCGCGGTGGAAAAGTGGTATTACAAACTGCACTTGAACGCGCTAATGAAATTAAACATCCGGTTGGCAGAGAAAAAGATATTGAGCAGTTAGATAAACTGCTGGCGCAATTGCCATCGACGCAGGATAAAACTATCTGTTTGCAGCCTATTTCACAAAAAGCCAATGCCACCGAACTATGTAGCCGAGTTTGTATTGAGCGAAACTGGCGTTTATCGGTACAGGTGCATAAGTATCTGGGCATTGACTGATTGTAACTACTCAGCTTATTGCCATTTCATCCGATTTTGTTGTCGAAAGTGCTCATTTATACTTATA
>NZ_CEZLMY010000189.1:0-6329 GCF_983033635.1 Psychromonas sp.
ATATTAATTAAGGAGCTTTCCATGACTTTGGGTATCCAAATCACTAAATCTGAAAATTCATCTCTACTTAACTCATTCTGGTTATTAGACGAAGCAAACGATCAAGCACGTTGTTTATGTGTTAAAGACAATGCTTATGCAGAAGATCAAATTGTATCTATCGCTGATTTAGGTGATATCGAATACAAAGAGATTGCCGTTCAAGCACCAGCAGCACAAGAAGGTGGCCAACATCTAAACGTTAACGTTTTACGTCGTGAAACTTTAGAAGATGCAATCAAACATCCTGAAAATTACCCGCAATTAACAATTCGTGTTTCTGGCTATGCTGTGCGTTTTAACTCATTAACACCAGAACAACAGCAAGATGTATTAACACGTACATTTACTGAATCTCTATAATTTCAGCTGTATTTTAAACAAACTAAAAAGGGAAGTTAAAAACTTCCCTTTTTTCTAGAAAAAACAGCTAATTATCATACCAATTCCATTAATTAGCTGCTCTATTTAGGCGTAGGAAAAATGGATGAAAGCAAGGCATTGATTGCAGTAACTAGTTATTCTAATTACAAAATCAATAACGAAGCTAGCATTCATTTTAACAAGCATAAATGAATAGAAAATTATTGGATTTGGTATTAACGCCTTTGTCTAATTAAACCTTCTTGAATGGTTGATGCAACCAATTTCCCATCTCGTGTAAAAATCTGCCCTTTCACTAAACCGCGCCCATCAGATGCAACACTACTTTCTACCGAATATAATAACCAGTCATCCAAGCGGAAATCATGATGAAACCACATAGAATGATCCACAGTTACCACTTGCATACCTTCAGTAAAATATGAAACACCATGAGGCTGTAATGCAGTCAGCAGAAAGTTAAAATCAGAAGCATAGGCTAATAAATAACGGTGAATACGTAAATCATCCGGCATTTTTCCATTTGCTTTAAACCAAACTAAACGTTTGGCTGGCTCAACTTCTGGATCGATAGGGTTAACAAAAGTAACAGGCCGCATCTCAATTGGTTTTTCAGCAACCAACTTATCACGAATTGAAGCAGGTAACAGATCGGTATGGATCAATGCCATATCCTGCTCAGAAATTAAATCTTCAGGTGCTGGCGCAGAGGGCATTTCATCTTGATGTTCAAAGCCATTTTCTTTTGCTTTAAAAGAAGCTGTCATATAAAAAATGGGTTGGCCATTTTGAATCGCTTTAATACGCCTTGCTGAAAGTGTTTGACCATCACGAATACGCTCTACATCATAAATAATCGGTTGATCAGTTTTACCCGGGCGTAGAAAATAGGAGTGAAAAGAGTGTACTTGTTGCTCAGGCTGTACGGTTTCCTTAGCGGCAGAGATTGCCTGTCCCATCACTTGTCCACCAAAAACAGTGCCTAAACCAAGATCCTGGCTTTCACCACGAAATAGATTTTCTTCTAGTTTCTCTAAACTAAGCTGATCTAAAAGATCATTTAATACTTTACCCATTTGAAGCTCCAAAAAAAAGAGCGTGTAGCACGCCCTTTATTATTTGCAAATATATCCTATTTCAAGAAACTATAGTGACATTAATAGTTCTCTAATTTTTGCAAAATCAACCGGAAATTCTTTCGAAAGCAATGCCAAGTCAGCACGGGAAGCAAGCTCTTCAGGAATGAAAATATCACGTCCTAAAATCTCTTCCACACTCTCTTTGAATTTAGCCGGATGTGCAGTACACAAGAATAAACCTGTTTCGTCTTGTTTCAACTGTTTTGTTAACTCACTGTATGCAATTGCGCCATGAGGCTCACATAAGTAACCTAATTTATCTAAATCAGTTAACGTTACTTTAGTTTCAGCATCACTTAACTTGCCGTAACCAAGCTCAGATAAAGACCAACCTTTTACTTTAAATAACTCTTCGATACGAGGCCAGTTATTTGGTTGACTGACATCCATCGCATTTGAAAGTGTCGCAATCGTTGCTTTTGGTGACCAAGTCCCCTCAGCAAGGTAGCGCGGTACAGTATCGTTTTCATTAGTAGCTGCGATAAAGCGTTTAATAGGTAAGCCTAACGATTTAGCTAATAGACCTGCAGTTAAATCACCAAAGTTACCGCTTGGTACTGAAACAACTAAATTTTTACGTTGTTCAGCGCTTAATTGTGCAAACGCTTCAAAGTAGTAACAAATTTGTGCAAGTAAACGGCTGATATTAATTGAGTTTGCAGAGTTCAGGCCAATGGCCTGTTTTAATTCCTGATCATCAAATGCCTGTTTAACCATCGCCTGACAGTCATCAAATGTACCTTCAACAGCAATCGTAGTGATATTGCCGCCTAATGTACAAAACAGCTTTTCCTGCAATGGGCTGATTTTTCCTTTTGGATAAAGGATAACCACATCAATATTTTCCATATTGTAAAAAGCATGCGCAACAGCGGCACCGGTATCACCTGATGTTGCCGTTAAAATAGTAATTTTACCGTCATCTTTAAACTGCGCTAAACACTGCGCCATAAAACGGCCGCCGAAATCTTTAAACGCCAAAGTGGGACCATGGAAAAGTTCTAATGCATTAATATTATCAGTCACTTTTTTAACCGGCGCTTCAAAAGTAAAAGCTTTAGAAACAATACTATGAACAATTTCTTTGCTTAACTCATCACCAATTAAATGTGATAAAACTTCAGCTGAACGATCAACTAAATTCATTTCTAATAGTGCATCAATATTTTCAAGTGGTGTGATTGTTTCCGGAAAAAATAGTCCTTGCCCACGCCCTAACCCTTGTTTTACAGCTTGTTGAAAGTTTACTTGTTCGCTGTGGTCTTTGATGTTGTATAAGTTCATAGTTCTGTTCCTAACACGCGCGCGCCTTGTTCATCAAGACGGCAGATATGACAAAAACCTTCATCGTTCTGAAGGAAGTTTTCCGTTAACCAATTTTGTAGTGATTCAGCTTGTTGAAGATCGGTCATCACAGCAAATACTGTCGGACCGGATCCTGATATTCCCATCGCCAATGCGCCGCTTTGTTCAGCAAAAAGTCGTGCTTCTTTAAAGCCGGGGATAAGTTGTGAACGGTATGGTTCAGCAATCACATCTTTAAGCATTTTTGCTGCAAGTTCAGGTTGCTTGCTGTAGCTTGCATGCACAAATGCACCTAAACGACGACCATAAGTAAGTGTTTCACTTAAACGATATTGTGCAGGTAAAATATCGCGCGCAGCAGAGGTCGAAATCGTAATACCAGGATAGGCAACAACCCAGTACCACTCTTTAAAAGAGGGAATGGTTTGACTGATAATACCATCTTCATTAATCATCAGCTGCATACCACCTAAGTAACAAGGTGCTACATTATCATAATGCACACTACCGCTAATCTGCCCTTCCATTTCGCCCATTAATGCAAGCATTGTTGTCTTATCAAGCAGGTAATCATGCCATGCATTTAAAGCTTCTAATGCAGCAACAATCGAGCTTGAACTTGAGCCTAAGCCGCTACCTACAGGTAGGTTTTTCTCAAGTATCATTTTTACAGGCAAAATTTCTTTGTTTAACTTGCTCAGAGCAGCTTGATAACCTAAATAACATTGGTAAACAATATTACTGTTAGAATCAGTTGGCAGTTTATGTGCGTAACGACCAATACACTCTAGTGAAAAACCATAATCACCCGTTGAAATTTTTACGCGATCACCAAGTAATTCGCCATTGATTGGTGCCAGTGCACCACCTAATACATCAAAACCTACGCTGACATTTGCAGTCGAGGCAGGAGCATATGCTACAACACTCATTTATAACTCCTGTTTCTGAATTTTTACAGTTGTACGTACTACTAAAAACTGGGAACAGCGACTTTGCCTATGCGTCGCATTTATTGCTAATTCATAAGACATATTAAAGCTCCTGTTTCCAGTTTAATGTGCGTAGTACATCAGCAAATACACCAGCAGCTGTAACTTCCGTACCAGCACCGTAACCACGTAAGACCAGCGGGATTGGCTGATAATACTGGCTATAAAATGCCAATGCATTTTCACCATCTTTTACTTTGTTAAGCGGATCATCAGCATCAACAGCTTTAATGCTACATTTGCATTTACCATCTTCGATACTGCCGATATAACGTAATACCTGGCCTTTTTCATCCGCTTTCTCTTGAAGCTCTTTAAAGTATGCATCCGCTTCAGGCAAGCGCGCCATAAACTCATCCGCTGTACCTGTGTCGTCAAAACCAGGTGGTAGTGCCTGTTCAATCTCTACATCATCAAGTGATAAATCCATACCCGCTTCACGTGCAAGAATAAGTAATTTACGCGCAACATCTGTACCGCTTAAATCATCACGCGGATCTGGTTCAGTAAAGCCCATATTACGGGCCTGCGTGGTAACATCCGAAAATGATAAACCATCGTCTAACTTGCCGAAAATAAATGATAAAGACCCCGATAAAATACCGTTAAATTTAATTAACTGGTCACCTGCGTTAAACAGGTTCTGCATGTTTTCAATAACAGGTAGACCGGCACCAACATTAGTATCATATAGGAACTTACGGCGTTTCATTAATGCAGTTAAGCGCAGCTGATGATAATAATCCATGCTGCTTGTATTAGCTTTTTTATTGGCAGTTACCACATGGAAACCGGCACCTAAAAAGTCTACATAACGCGCGGCAATTGCATCATTACTAGTACAATCGACAATCACAGGATTAATAATATGCGAATCATTAACTAATGACTGCATGCCTGATAAAGAAAGCTCTTCTGTTGCATCTTTAAGCAGATCACGCCAATTTGATAGTTCAACACCTTGTTCGTTCATCAACATCACACGGCTATTAGCAATACCACAAACACGAATTTGAATATTACGTTCAGCCAAACGTAGCTGCTGACGGTGAACCTGATCAACCAATGCGCCACCAACACCACCACAGCCGATTAAGAACATATCGATATATTGCACACTACCAAAGAAGTATTGATGACAAGCGACAACCGCTTCTTGTGCTTTTTGTTCTGAAACAACCACAGAAATAGAACGTTCAGATGAACCTTGCGCAATCGCCGTAATATTTATTGACGCTTCCGTTAAAGCGGTCAAGAAACGCGCTGCCACACCTTTCGCTTTTTTCATACCATCACCTACCAGAGAGATAATGGCTTGTTTTTCAACTAGATCAATTGGCTCTAATAACTTGTTTTTAAACTCTAAAGCAAATTCTTCATTTAGTGCATCTAACGCTTTTTCAGTATCGCTTGAAGCGATACAGAAGCTTAAACTGTATTCAGAGGAAGATTGCGTAATTAAAATAATTGACACACTGGCACGAGATATTGTTGTAAAGATACGTCCGGCCATGCCGACAATACCTTTCATGCCCGTTCCTGAAATGCTTAACATAGTTAAGCCTTTAAGATCAGAGATACCTTTTACTTGTAGCTCCTGCTCACCATGTTCGACGCCAATAAGAGTGCCGTCAGCCTGCGGATTATGCGTGTTTTTAATTAAACATGGGATATGGTGCTGCGCAATCGGTGCGATTGTTTTAGGATGTAATACTTTGGCACCAAAATAAGAAAGCTCCATCGCTTCTGCATAACTTAATGAACTGAGCAGTTTTGCATCTTTAACCAGACGCGGATCGCAACTATAAACGCCATCTACATCAGTCCAAATTTCACAACATTCTGCTTTTAAACAAGCCGCTAAAACTGCCGCTGAATAATCAGAACCATTACGGCCAAGCACTAATGTTTCACCCTGCTCATTACCAGCGGTAAAACCCGGCATTAAGTAAATTGCATTTTTAATAATGGGTTGTTTTGCAAACAGGGCACGAGAAGCTTCGATATCTATTTGTGCTTCAAGATAACCACCTTTGTAAGCGATTAACTTCTCTTGTGGTTTAATCACCTCAACCAAGTGCCCTTTGCTTATAAGCAGTTGTTTCATGCAAGCGATACTTAACAGCTCACCCTTACTTAAAATTTGTGCTTCAATACTTGCTGGGCACTGTGCTAATAAACGCACACCTTCAAGTAAATCACTTAAATGCGATAATTCCCGCTCAAAAATAGTTTTTAACAGATCGTCTGCAAATTCTGCATAAGAGCTTTTTAGGCTTTTAATCAACTCGGCAAAAATACGCTGAATATCAACTAAATTACTTTCGGCAGATAACCCCTTACTGGTTTTCTCTACAACAGCAACGAGGTTATTGGTGACGCCTGCAGGTGCAGACAAAACCAAAGCAATTTGTGACTGTTGCTGATTATTGATAACAATATCTGCAACTTGATTAAAACGTTCGGCATT
>NZ_CEZLMY010000190.1:0-6250 GCF_983033635.1 Psychromonas sp.
GTTTTAACTTCTTTAAAAATAAAACCTTATGCTACTTTTAGGAATCATTTTAAAAGAAGTGAAAACTACAATAAAACAAGTATAGAACTACATGAGTTAATTTTCTTTCTTAGCCAGTGGGTCTTCTCTTTGATATTCCTGATAATACGCCATCACCTGTTTCACGTAGCGTTGCGTTTCCGCATAAGGCGGTACGCTGCCGTTTCGTTCAACCGCCTTGGGACCTGCGTTATAGGCAGCCAGTACCAGAGGAAGATTGCCTTCAAATTGTATCAGTAACTGTTTTAGATAAAGGCTTCCGCCCATAATGTTTTCAGCCGGGTTGAAAGGGTCATTAATGTTAAGCGGTTTAAGATTGATCGGCATTATCTGCATAATTCCCATTGCACCAGCTGGTGAGACGGCATCTGCTTTAAAGTTGGATTCGGCTTTTATTACCGCTTTAACTAAAGCAAAGGCAACGGCGTTTTGTTTGGATGCTTTTCTGATCAGAGGGTCATAGTGATCGACTGAGTTTGCCGATCCGCTGCCAGACACTTTTTTCTGACTGTTGATTTTTGCCCTGATCCTTTGCCAATAATGAGCTGAATGCGGCACATTGCTGAAATGCACCATGCCAGCAGCGTCAGTGTAACTGTATATTTCGGCCCGCAGGAGCGCAGCGGGTAGCAATGTTAATAAAAGTGCAAAAATAAAAACGGCACAGGTATTCATTTACCCTCACTTAAAGTACTACTGAATCAGCAAAACTGCGCAGATTCATCCAGCCTTTTTCAACACCGGACTCTGATACCGATAGAGTAGTAATAATCAGTTCGTCATTATTAAGCCAGCTTAAGCTTAGTTGGAATATTTTGAAATTCGTTTGCAGCCAGGATTGGGAACAGGCGGCAGGCTGCGCTTTGAATAACTCTTCTCGGCAAAAGTCCAGCTGGTAATTTATGTTAGCGAATTTTAATGCTTCGTTGCTTTGCTGTAGATAAGCCAGCGGTGTATTAATGACTGATATGGGTAAAGTGGTGAGACAAATACTGGCCGGATAGGCTTCTGGTTTCATATCTGTTGCTTTATTTGAGCATATGGGAGTAACGGAGGGAATTTTGCAGTTACTTAGTGTAATAGTCAGAGGAGACTTAGCATCGAAACTGCTTGGTTTACTCTTATCTGTCTCACCATCTGTATTGGTATAGTCATTTGTCACTGAAGCTTGTTGCTGTAGTGTAAATCCTGTCGGAGCTATAAAAGAGCACCGGCCAAAGTGGATGCGCGGGCAAGTTATTGTGCTGCTGGATACGAGTTTAAGTGCTGACATATTTTTGCACCATTGTCATTTGTACCTGGTATTGCATATGACTGCGGTCATGAAGTCGCAATGACCATGGAATCTCTTGCTCTGAGATCAGTGCCAGTTCCGCCAGCGCGTTGGGGTGATCGCCACCGGCCAACAATGATCTTAATATCGCCTCACTGGCTCCCTGATAGGGAGATCGCTGGGAGTGCCCCCCCAACCATGAACCAACAGGTGTGGCATTGGCAGACCAGTCATAAGGTGTGGCAATAATACCGCAGCTTTTAGAACTAAGAACTCTCGCCAGTTCTTTTAAGTGGTCATAGGGTGAGGTGACACAATCGAGCAGATTAAGGCTGACCGCTAAACTGAACGACTCGCTTGCCAAGGGAAGGGCCGTGGCATCGCAAACCCAGAAATCCAGTTTGTCTGTTCTTTTTTTGTCAGCTGGCAATGAAAACTCTCGGCGATCGTAGGTTATTCCCACTCTTCGTTTAGGATAGGTAATTTGGCCGGTTTCCATGATTGACGCTGCCACTTTAAGCATGCTGAAATTAATATCCACGCCAAGCACTAAATCGTCGAACTCTTGGGCAAGTTCAAAACTGCTGCGACCGACCGCACAACCAATATCTATAACAGGTCCGCTTTTTTTTCCTGTTAGTGACTGCAGGCCTTGTTTCAACAGTCTAGCCACAGAGCCTGGTATTGACGGTGGGGTGGCGGTTTCCTCGGGATCAAGATCAGCATAATGATCAAAAGCATAAGTACTTAGGTGCTGGCGCTGGCTATCAAAGGCTGATCCCGGTCCAAAACAGTCTCCGAGCAGGCTTTCCATTGTGGCAGTCAGATCATGACGTTCAAGGAGCGGCAGAATATTTTGGGATATATAGTTTCTCAAATCGCTCACGATAATTGGTATGCCATCAATAATAGGGAATTCACTTAGGCATTGAGGGTGTGAGCAAAGTAGAATTCCTTCTGTCACGCAATAGCCGTTCTCCTTGAAAACAGAGCCGATTTTAAGTGGTGAATGTCGCTGCCCTTTAAGGCAGATGGGGCATAAAGGCTTCAGCGTTTCAAAGTGTAGTCGTTTGATAAGTTTATCCTCCAATCATTACCGTAGGACAACCGGGCGGTAGAATTTTACCTACCGGGCCGGGAATAGGGGCAACACAGGTTGTATGCGCAGTTAGGTCATTGACCCGGGCAGCGGGCATACCGCCAATGATTACGCTGGTTGAGCCCATAACAACATTGCCGGGCCCGGCAGGAACACAACCTGGTAATACACAGGGAGTGGTCATACTGCCAAGCTGGGCGGCTGGCTGATTACCGATAAGCACAGTGAAAGCTCCGGTGATAATTGGCAGAGGAAGTGCCGGGTGGGGCACTGGAGTCGGAATAGGTGCCGGCGGATGAATTGGGGCGTGACAGTGCGGGGAGTCCTGTCTTACCATATCGCCAATACGGGCCGCATTTGGCATAGTTTTATCCTCTGGTCGCGGTGTGAGCCTTGGGGGCAAGCCGTAATTATGTAGCTAGTCAGTTCAGGAAAATCATCTTGCCTTTGGCTCGGATGTCGTTCTCTGACTTGATATCAATGTCGGCGGATGCCTCTATTTCCATGGTGCCATTACTTTTTAGTGAAGTTTTTTCTGTTGCTTCAATACTGATTTTTTTTGCTTGCAGAGCAATAGATTCTGTTGCCTGAAGCTTAAGGTGTGTGCCGGTTAGAGAAATAACCGGACCGCTTTCTGTCATAAGGATCTTGAGGATAATATCGCCATTTTCTTCGGTGATCTCTATGAGCTCCCCATTTTCGTTCGAGTGTGCCTGCACTTGTCGACCCGAATCTAACTGCAGTTGCTTTACTGGCTCTAATTCATTCTCGACATAGTTAAAACTGACAACGTCTGCTTTGCTAGTCATTATTCCAGTCCCCTTAATTTATATCTTCGAATGTTATTTTGCAGCGTTTCTAATGGAGAACTAACCACAGTTTCACTATAGGATATTAATAATAATTTAGCATGCTGTTAAAGGAATAAATTAAAGTACTATCGTTTCGGCGAATGCAGTTAATTCAATTTCGAATGTATAGATCATCCAACTATTAAAAACGGGAATTGGCTCTTGTCTTGTACCTAACTGGCTGTAGTCACTTTGTATCTGTTATAATCCGTTGCAATTATGACTATAAAGCAGAACTTAAGATGGCCAAGCAGAAAGCAATTATAAAAATGCAGACCTATGGTATCCACTCTCAATGGCAATCTAAAGCAAAGGAGCTGCCCAAGATAAAAGAATTTACCACTGATATCCCCGCTGAAATAGATATTGAATTTGGTTTTATCGTTAATATAAAAAACGCCCGTGGCAGCAAAATTAATTACTGTATTGAACATCCTGGTATTCATGATCAAGCCGGAAAATTACGAGCTCCTTTTACAGGTGAAATTCATATCACGAATAATGATTGGGAATTTTATCTTGGTGATACAATTTGGGCTCCGGTTGAAGATAAATGCGGCCCTTGGCGCATGACCATTGAATTAAACAAGCGTATTGTTGCAGATAAAACCTTCAATATTTCATCAAGTAGCTCAAATGATCGCTTTAAAAAACGCTTTGCCTACATATAGAAAATCAACAGGCAAGATGCCTGCTGTGTATTGCTTTGTACAAAATTCAGCAAGCAACCAAGTTGATTGTGGTAATGCGCATTACAAATATAAGAATAGAAAAGGCAAAATATGAAAAGTAATATCGAACAATTACTGAGCATGGCTGTACAAGTAAACGAACTGTTTATGAAGCGTTGCGGAACTCTATCAACCACTGTGGGCTTATTGGATAAAGCGTTACGTAAGCAAGGTAACAATTCAGAAGCGGTAACGATTGATAGTGCAAAGTTAGGCAAAAAGCTTATGTTTATTATTCTTGATGAACAGCCAAATATCGTCGGTGTTGGGGTCGGGGAGATAGGGACTGATGACTTTTCATTCTTAGGTCAATACGAGCTCGAACAAGTAACTGAAACAATTATGTTTGATCTGCTTACAGATAATATGGTCTAAAAAACTGTTTAAACGTGCGTTTGTCTGTGTTTTTATATGCCAATAGATATTATAGCTGTTTGCGCATGGTTCGTTATCTATGCCTTTAAGGGCTGTCGTTTAACCACCATTTCCCTGCAATGGTGGTTAAACGTAAATAGCTGGCAGTCTTTACTGCTCAGAGATAGCTAACAAAGCACTCTGAATTTCCTGCAGTTTCTCTTGCAGTTTAAGCATGTTATCCGGACCCATGCGAATCATAAGTTTCTGAGCATCGGCTAGCGTTTCTAATTCAGGATCTGCGAATTTATACATTGCTGATGGCGCCACTAATGCAATTGGCTCGCGAATAACAGGGGCGTCGAGTGCTGTATCGATTGCTTCAATCAAGGTACTGCCGAATGCGCCTTCCGGGTAACCAATCTCTTGATAAGCTTGATCAAATAAAGGTTTTAACTTGGTGTATTGGCTGATCATAAACTCAATATCAATTGAGTTTATGATTTCGACATAGGGAGCATAGCGGTTATAGCTTTCTTCATTAAGATAAATTTTATTGTCTCGTTTAAGCACACTAAATTTATCGGCAGGTTTTATTAACGGGCTAAAATTGGCCAGCAAGTCTCCTCTGGCGAAGTTATCAGTAAAAACAACGAAGTTCCTGATAATATCTGTTTTTATTAATAATGGCGAATATGTCGCTAGCGATGATAGTTGTTGCGCTGACTGTAACGCCATTGTATCCGACTCATCCAATGGGGGCAGCTTGATAGCAGGCTCTACTTCTGGAGTTGGTTCAACTATCACTTCTGGCTCAGCGGCTACTAAGAGTGGAGGTGTTACTGTCTCTGTAATTGCTGCAGCAGGTTGCTGCACCTTAACGGGCTCAATTACCGGCGTTGGCTCTAGCTCTGCAACCGGTTGAAGAACGTTATTTTTACTGGTGAAATAAGAATAAGTTCCGGCAACAATCATAACGAGTCCGATTGCAATAATTATGCTGCTTGCCGGCGAGTTGCGCTTTGTTTTTTTTACTGTTGGCATTGTATTTTTCCTGAATATGTATGTCAGAGTGTAAGCCGTTTGGTGCCAGACTATCTCTTTACAATAAGTGTTGCTTACTGTGCAGCAGCCCTGTTAATTGCATTGATTTTGGCAAAATCACCGATATAAATCCACAATAGTTAGCACTTATTGTTAAATGAGCAGTTAAATTTACCTTGGCAATGTTCAGAGAAAGCATTGTATAACTTTGCTATCAATACGGCGCTGCCAATCAAATTGCCGGCTTGTGTATTAATATCAGTAAGTTGCTGGTGTGTTATGTTGGTTATTAAGGGAAAAACAAGAGCAGAGAATCATACACTGAGTTGTTACGATTTACGTTCAAGCCTAGAGTGTATGTAAGGCATATTGCTAACGCCAGTGTTTTTCTATTAAAGATGAAATAGGTGATGTTGTGATTAACGAACATATGCTCGATAAATATAAACTTTCGCGTTTCTTAAATGTACAAGATGCTTGCTACGAGTGTGTACTGCAAGAACTTAAAGCAGGTAAGAAACAATCACATTGGATATGGTATATATTTCCGCAAATAGACGGCTTGGGAAGAAGCATTACAGCACGGAAATTTGCAATTCAGTCTCTACAAGAAGCTGCTGCATATATAAAACACCCTATTCTGGGTACAAGGCTAATTGAATGTACGAATTTAGTGCTTCAAGTTAACGCTAGCAGTGCAAAAGATATCTTTGGATTTCCAGATTATTTGAAGTTTCACTCGTCAATGACCTTGTTTGCCTGCACAAATGAAAATACAGAAATATTTAACAGTGCTCTTGCTAAGTTTTATGGCGGAGAGCTTGATAAAAACACGCTAAATATATTGGGATTAACAGAA
>NZ_CEZLMY010000191.1:0-6232 GCF_983033635.1 Psychromonas sp.
GTTCATCTTTAATAATATTTGGAACATAAACCGTATGTTGCTTCTCTAATGCATCGTAATTTATATCTTCTTTACCATCTTTGCGAGTACGTTTAATCTCGAAATGCGGTGTTAAAAGATTAGCATTGGGAATAATGTAAACTTCACAATTATGACGTTTTTCAATTTTCGCAACAGAGCTACGCTTTTCGTTTAATAGGTAGGCAGCAACAGCAACAGGTACCGTTGCCTGAATTTGAACTGTATTTTCTTTTAAACCTTCCTCTTCGATCAAACGAAGAATGGCTAAAGCAAGTGATTCATTATCACGGATTGTGCCTTGTCCATGACAACGAGGACAAACGCGAGATGCAGATTCACCAAGAGAAGGGCGAATACGTTGACGAGACATTTCCATTAAACCGAAGCGAGAGATACGGCCTAATTGGATACGTGCTCTATCTTGACGGACAGATTCACGCATACGGTTTTCTACTTCACGTTGATGACGAGCTGGTGTCATATCAATAAAGTCAATAACCACTAAACCGCCCAAATCACGCAAACGTAACTGGCGTGCAATCTCTTCAGCGGCTTCCAAATTGGTATTAAATGCCGTTTCTTCGATGTCACCACCGCGTGTTGCGCGAGCTGAGTTAATATCAATTGATGTTAACGCTTCAGTTGGATCGATAACTATTGAACCACCAGATGGTAGACGTACTTCGCGCTGGAAAGCCGATTCAATTTGGCTTTCTACTTGGTAGTGTGTGAATAATGGAATTTCACCTTGGTATAACTTAAGGCGATTAACATAATCCGGGCGAACCATTTTTATATGGTTTTTTGCAAGCTCAAATGTTTGTGCGTGATCGATAACGATTTCGCCAATATCACGTCGTAGATAATCACGAATAGAACGTACAATAACATTACTTTCGCGATGAATCAGAAATGGTGCAGCTTTTGAACGCGAAGCCTCATCAATTGCGTTCCAGTGATTAACTAGAACATTGAGATCCCACTCTAATTCTTCAGGTGATTTACCAACACCAGCAGTACGGACAATCAAGCCCATGCCATTCGGTAACTTAAGCTGGCTAAGTGCATCTTTTAATTCTGTACGTTCATCACCTTCGATTCGGCGAGAAATACCGCCGGCGCGAGGATTATTTGGCATTAATACTAAGTAGCTACCTGCCAGACTGATAAACGTTGTTAAGGCTGCCCCTTTATTACCACGTTCTTCTTTCTCAATTTGGATTATTACTTCTTGGCCTTCTTTAATGACGTCTTTGATATTTGGACGACCTTTGAAAGAGTAACCTTCCGGGAAGTAAGTGCGCGCAATCTCTTTTAGTGGAAGGAAACCATGACGTTCAGCACCGTAATCAACAAACGCAGCTTCTAAACTTGCTTCAACACGGGTGATTTTACCCTTGTAAATATTTGCTTTTTTTTGTTCATGACCAGGGCTTTCAATATCAAGATCATACAGTTGTTGCCCATCTACAAGGGCTACACGCAACTCTTCAGCTTGAGTTGCATTGATTAACATTCTTTTCATTTTATTAAACTCTTATATTTTATCGTTATTTTTTGGCGTGTTGGCAATGCATTTGTTCACTTGACCTCGTGTCTGGCTGTACAGTCTCTCGACTGGATAATATGCAGAGGTGCATTATAAAGTGAAAGCAAATATCTCATTTTTATCGGTTTTAAAAGTAACCGATAAATGGTTAATGAGTAAAAAGGCTCAACATTTAATTTTCATTATATTTGTTATATTGACTTCGAGTTAATAGCTATTGTTTATTAACGAGTCATAACTATGCAATTGTCTCATTAATAGTGCTTTAGCCGCAATACAAATTTTTAGATATTATCTGATTAACACGTGATAAACTTAACGGATGGAACATATAAATCACTCAGTACGCATACTTGAGGTTACTCAAGAAAATGCACAGCAACGAATCGACAATTTTCTTCGTTTACATTTAAAAGGCGTCCCTAAAAGTATGATCTATCGGATTGTGCGTAAGGGAGAGGTGCGTGTGAATAAAAAACGCATTAAACCTGATTATAAATTAAAATCAGGTGATCAAGTTAGGATCCCGCCTGTCCGTGTGGCGAAAGAAAATATCTTACCATCCCCTAAACTGAATAAAATTGCACAGTTAGAATCTTCGATTGTTTATGAAGACGATGCGCTCCTTATTTTAAATAAACCTTCAGGCCTTGCTGTACACGGCGGTAGTGGACTTGATTTTGGTGCGATTGAAGGCTTACGAGCACTTCGACCTCAGGCCCGTTTTTTAGAATTAGTGCATCGTCTTGATAAGGCCACATCAGGCTGTTTATTGATCGCTAAAAAACGCAGTATGTTACGTGCACTGCATGAACAGTTACGTAATAAAACCATGAACAAGCAATATCTGGCGCTTGTTAAAGGTTCCTGGGATAAGAGATTGCGAACGGTTAAAGAGCCATTACTTAAAAATGCACAAAATTCAGTTGTAAAAGTAAGCAGTGAAGGTAAAGCCTCTGAAACACGTTTTAAAATAATGCAGCGTTATCAGGGAGCCACTTTAATTGAAGCAAGCCCTGTGACCGGGCGTACTCACCAAATCCGCGTTCATACTGCTTGTAAAGGCCATAATATCGCTTGTGACGAGCGTTATGGCGATGATGCTTTTAGCAGTGAGATGAAAAAATTGGGCTTGAACCGTCTTTTTTTACATGCCGCTCATATTACTTTTTATCACCCTGTTTTAGAAAAAGAGATGACAGTCAGTGCGCCGTTATGTGAACGGTTAGCAAGTTTATTAGAAAAACTACAGAGAAGCTAAGATGAAATATCGGTTATTATTTTTGACGGTTTTCTGTTAGCCGGTACGCTGATGGATTTCATCGACAAAATTGTGCCTTGTTATATAAAGCACTAGCAATCTTATTAGAAAAACAGAAGGGAAGCTGAGATGAAATATCGGTTATTATTTTTGACGGTTTTCTGTTAACCGGTACGTTGATGGATTTCATCGATAAAATTGTGGCTTGTATGAAAGGAACTGCAATTGTAACCGAACTAGAAGTTCCTTGTTGTATAAAAAACTAGCAAGCTTATTAAAAAAACTACAGAGAAGCTAAGATGAAATATCCGGTTATTATTTTTGACGGTTTTCTGTTAGCCGGTACGCTGATGGATTTCATCGACAAAATTGTGCCTTGTTATATAAAGCACTAGCAATCTTATTAGAAAAACAGAAGGGAAGCTGAGATGAAATATCGGTTATTATTTTTGACGGTTTTCTGTTAACCGGTACGTTGATGGATTTCATCGATAAAATTGTGGCTTGTATGAAAGGAACTGCAATTGTAACCGAACTAGAAGTTCCTTGTTGTATAAAAAACTAGCAAGCTTATTAAAAAAACTACAGAGAAGCTAAGATGAAATATCCGGTTATTATATTTGACTGGGACGGTACACTGATGGATTCCATCGATAAAATTGTAGCTTGTGTAAAACAAGCTGCAATTGTAACCGAACTAGAAGTCCTTCCTGCTGAGGCGATTCGTCAGATCATTGGTTTAAGCTTAGATAAAGCGATGGCTAGCTTATATCCATTGCAACCGTTACAAAAGCAAGTTGCCATGGTGGCAGCTTACCGTGAACAATACATCGAACTTAATCATCAGCCCACCCCTTTTTATCCCGGTGTTAAAGACTGGTTAATATCTTTAAAAGAACAAGGTTATATACTTGCAGTGGCGACCGGAAAGGGGCGAAATGGCCTGAATCGTCTGCTCGACAAATATGATGTAAATGATCTATTTGCAGTTACCTATTGTGCTGATGAAACAATATCTAAACCGCATCCTCTAATGATAAATAAAATATTAGAAGATTTAAATATGCAAACGCACCAAGCCTTGATGATTGGCGATTCCAGTTATGATTTAGAGATGGCCAACAATGCCAATGTTGATTGTGTGGGGGTTACTTATGGTGTGCATTCTCATCAGACACTGTCGTTATTTAACCCGATTGCGCTTCTGGATGACTTACCAAAGCAACTTGGCAACTATATTTAAAGTATTTGTAATGATTTAGGGCTAAGCCATTTACAATCTTATTTTATAAAAAAACACCTCAAATTATTGGGGCTGAGTAGTTACAGGGATCTTATGTTTAGTGAATATATAAAATTAACCGGTCGGGGTGAAAAAGGGCGTCGTTCTTTAACGCAAAAAGAAGCTTATGATGCACTCTCATCTTACCTTAATGGCGATGCAGATTTATTACAGTTAGCAGTGCTGTTGATGTTACAACGAGTGCGCTGTGAAACTGCCGAAGAGGCTGCGGGTTATATTCAAGCACTGCGCAATACTATTTCACCGCAGTGGAAAGAGCTCAATGCGGATCTTGACTGGCCCTGTTTTGCCGGCAAAAAACGTCAGCCGCCTTGGTTATTATTAGCTGCAAAAATATTGGCCGCACAGGGTAAACGTATCGTACTTCATGGCTTTAAAGCGGTGGATGCGATTAAATATCAGGTTGAAGAGGCGTGTCCTGCGCTCAATATTAAAATTGCTAATTCACCAGAGCAGGCACAACTGATACTTGAACAAAGCAATATTTGTTACCTGCCCTTATCAGCTTATTGTCCGAAACTTATTCCTTTGCTGGCACTTCGAGAGAAAGTGGGCTTGCGTACACCGCTTAATACTGTGGCTCGCAGTCTTAATCCAGTTGGTGCCCCCTTTGCCATTCATGGTGTTTTCCATAAAGGATATGAAAAATTACATGCGCAGGCGGCACTATTAACAGATGAAGTTAATATGGTTGCTTTTAAAGGCGAGGGTGGTGAAAGTGAAATGAATCCGCGAGTTAGCAGCACAGTTTGCGGGGTACAAACAATAGATGGTTTAACCACCTATATTGAAGATGAGTGGCCAACATTCTTAGAAGAAGCAAGCGGTGCACATACTGAAGTTTCTGCAGAATATTTACAGAAAATATGGTCGGGAGAGATAAACGATGCTTATGGCGATGCAGCTGTGATTTGTACTATTGCTTTGATATTAAAGCAATTTAATGAAACACCTAGTCAGCAGCAATGTTTAGAATTAGCAAGGAAATATTGGCAAAGCAGAGATAAAAACAGCTAAATCCGTATTAAAAAGGCCATACAATCTATTTTATGGCCTTTTTCAAATACTATCTTTTAGCACTTATTCTTCTGTTACTGTCTGTTGTTGCACTGGTATTTTTCTGATTTGTACAATAATCCCCATTAATGGGTGATCTAAATAGTGGATCTCTTCACTGCGTAAACGACGGCTCTGATCGAACAACACTTCACTAACAACTGTTTCCTGTGTCACTTCTTCAATCGACTCTTCTGTTTCAGTTTGTTTTATAACTTCAACATCATTTTCACTGTTAAGCACTTCAAATGTTTCTGTTACTTCTGTTTCTGGTTGTTTAATATTCTGAGTCGTTTCCTGGCGAATAACCAGCTGGCTATCAATAAACAGGTAATGGTCTAAATAGATTTTGAAATTACCATCGATCGACCATTTGTCTGTCAATAGGGGGGCTTGCGGTATGTCGACTAAATTATCTTCAGTTGTTTGTTCTAATTCTTCACTTTTAACAGTTTCACTATCTGTTTCTCTGCTATCTGCAGGCTTTTCAGCTGCTGCTAATTTGTTTAGAGCACGCTGCTGCATATTAAATGCAAAATTTTCTCCAGCAAAAATATGAATCGGTTTAGCTTTGTTTCTACTTTCAACAGGCATGCGCCAAGTTAAGTGTAAAAGAGGGGTAAAAGAAGCATGGCTTTTAAGTTTTTCACGTTGCGGCGAAAGCTGCAGCTTATCCTTATCTAAAAGCTGGAAAGAATTGCCTTGAGAGTCAAATTGATTACTCGTAATCAGCACCGGATTTTTTTTATGTAAGCAGGGCTCTCCCGCAACACAAAGATTGTTTAATTGTTTTTTTAATATGCTGATACTTGTTGTGCTGTCGATAGTGATATTTTCTGTAGCGAGATCTTCTTTTACATCTTGGATATCAATATTTCGCTGAAATAGCAGTAATTCAACTTCAAACCAGCGTTCTTCAGCATTTGTCGAAAATGCAGTACATATCAGAATTAATGGCAATAATAGTCTGTAATTCAAGATCATATCCTTAAATATATTTATTTAATTAAATGTGTTTCAAAACTACTGAGTAGCTGTGTTA
>NZ_CEZLMY010000192.1:0-1733 GCF_983033635.1 Psychromonas sp.
CAGCGAGATCTTCCGGATTTAATTCCGGTAAATCTTGAATTTCATCCTGTACCGCCCCTAAGATTTCAACACGTTTAATGGAGTCGATACCAAGATCCGCTTCCATATCCATGGTCAGTTCAAGCATCTCTGCCGGGTAACCGGTTTTATCGGCAACTACCGCCAGCATTACGCTTTGAATTTTATTGAGATCAAGAGAAACGGTTTGAGTTACTGGCGCAGAAGCAGCGGGTGCTTTGCCCTTTGCTGCACAGGAAATCATATAAGTTACGATTTCACCCAGTGTTTTAAGCTCAGCGAGATCTTCCGGATTTAATTCCGGTAAATCTTGAATTTCATCCTGTACCGCACCTAATATTTCAACGCGTTTAATGGAGTCGATACCAAGATCGGCTTCCATATCCATGCTCAATTCCAGCATCTCAGCCGGGTAACCGGTTTTATCGGCAACCACATCCAGCATTACTGTTTGCACACAGTTTAAATCAAAGCTGGCAGTCGCTGTGACTGGCGATTGGACAACGGCGACTGTCATAACCGTTGCCTTCGCTTGATTTTCTTGAATCGTTTGATGAGTTTTGGCGAGTTGTGCCTGCACAGTTAACTGCGGCTGACTAACAACTGCTTTATTATCCGGCATGCTGTTTTGTGCTGCTTGTAGCGGTTTTGCAGGTACGACTGTAACCGAATCAGCTACTTGTCCTGCAGACAATTTTCCCGACATGCTGTTTTGTGCTGCTTGTAGCGGTTTTGTAGGTACAGCTGTAACAGAATCAGCTACTTGTCCTGCAGACAATGATGCCAACATCTGCTGCATATTTTCGGTTTGATTATTCAAATAAGTTTCATGCACACGCAGTGTTTCAGACTGGAAGTCATGATACATACCTAGTGTTTTATCTAAACTTGCCGGTAACTCAGTTGCACCTGCTTGCGCCTGTAACACGTTTTGGAATGTCTTAGCGTACTCTTGCGGCCCCTGCATATATTCCTGATGCACGTTTAACAGTTGCGCCTGATGCTCGACAAACGAACTGACGCTTTGTTCAATTGATTTCACCAAATCTCTATTATCACTTTCAGGCGCAGCTTGATTTACAGGTACGCCATCAGCATTAACATAAACAATTTTCTCAACCACTTTTTCAACAATAACTTCTTTAATGACCTCTTTTTCAATCACTTTTGGCTCTGCATTAGTCAGCTTCCAACCATCAGTTAAGGTATCAGCAAAAGCTTTTTTCGATTTAGGGCTGACATAAGCAGCACCACTTAACTTCATCGCCAGAGGTGATTTTTTAGGCCCGCTTAAAGGACGTTCAATAGCATTATATGGATCGATATTATCCAGTTGTACACCTAATACGGCCATTTCCAGCGCCGCTAAACGCAGTTGCAGATCCGCCGGTTTTTTAGGATTGCCATTAACAGCAATGGTTGTAACATCGGTTTTGTCGGCTAATATATTATCCACTAAACGGGTTAATACGTTTTTAGGGCCGAATTCTACAAAGATACGACCACCTGCATTATAGAGATTATCTATCTCATCATTAAAATGCACAGATTGCAGAATATGGTTTTTCAGGCTCTCTTTAATCTCAGCGCTTTGATCTGAATGAGCTTGTGCACTGCCGTTTGCAAATACCGGAATAGTTGGCGAGTTAAACTCAATTTTATCAATCACGTCAGCAAATGGTTTTTGCGCATGACTTACTAACTCAGTATGGAAA
>NZ_CEZLMY010000192.1:1743-6188 GCF_983033635.1 Psychromonas sp.
TACCTTGTAACCTTTTGCTTTAAGCTCAGCAAACGCCACTAAAACTTGACTGCTAACACCCGCAACCACAACCTGGTTATTGGAGTTGTAATTCGCAATCGACAGATCTTTGATATCTTTAATATCGGCTGCAACGCTTGCAGGTGCGCCGACAACAGCAATCATAGTTCCGGCATCAAAGTCTGCATCTGCCGGTGCTGCCATCGCCTGTCCGCGGCTGCGAGCCAGTGTCATATAATCATCTTCTGAAACAACACCAGCAGCCCATAACGCGGTTAACTCACCAAAACTGTGTCCGGCACTGAAATCACTTTTAAAACCTGCTTGGGTAAAGGTTTTATATAAACCGACACTGAACGCACCAATCGCAGGTTGGGCGTATTGTGTAAGACGTAAACTTTCTTCTTGTGCCTGACGTTGCTCTTCACTGAAAACTGGAATTGGATAAAGTGTTGATGAGAGCTGATTTAAGCCCGCATCAGTGAACTGCTTATCCATATTGGCAGTGCTTTCTAATATCGATGGGAAGTTACAAACCAAATCGCGTCCCATATTCAGATATTGAGAACCTTGCCCTGAAAACAGCGCAACCACTTTTCCAGCCGTTTCTATACCTGATTCACGGTAATAGAGTCCGGTCGGTTTACTCCATGCTGTGGCACTATCACTGTTTAACTGTTTTAAAATCTGCGCAATAGCAGTTTTTGCTTCACCGGCATCTTTAGCAACAAAACCACAACGAGCCAGTTCGCTTGCAGGGGTTTTTAACGGGTTTTCAGTGATTAAAGCATTAAACAGATAAACTAACTCATCTTCAGGAGCTGACAGTTTTTCAGACCAGCTTGCTAAAGACTCGATCAGCGCCGCTTTGTTTACCGCTGTGATCAGCACAGTTTGCGGCACAGCAGTTAAACGATACGCTGCTGTTTGTCTGCTTTTGTACTCTTCTAAAACAAAGTGGAAGTTGGTGCCGCCAAAACCAAATGAACTGATCCCCGCTCGGCGTTTAACGCCATCGGCACGCGGCATCCACGGACGTGTTTCATTATTGATATAGAGGGGGGTATTTTCGATATCTAAATTTTGATTGGGTTTATCAACATTAATAGTGGCTGGTAACACTTTATGGTGCAGCGCCAGTGCTGCTTTAATAATACCCGCAGTGCCTGCGGCCGCTTTCGTATGACCCACTTGTGATTTCACCGAGCCTAACGCGACATGTTGTTTCTGCTCATTATTTTCACTAAAGAGCATTTTTAAACCGGCGAACTCGGCGGCATCCCCCGCTTTAGTGCCTGTGCCATGCGCTTCAATTAAACCACAACTGCGCGGATCAAATCCGGCATCCGCATAGGCACGTTTTAATGCTTTTAATTGCCCTTCCGGGCGCGGTGCATAAATCGATTTAAAACGGCCATCTGAAGAACTGCCAATCCCTTTAATCAGCGCATAAATTTTATCACCATCACGCTCTGCATCTTCAAGGCGTTTCAGGGCTATCATCCCCACACCTTCACCTATCATCATGCCGTTAGACTTTTCATCAAACGGACGAATATCATCACCATCAGTAAATGCCGGTGTTTTTGAGAATGACATATACATAAACGGCGAGTTATCACAGCATACACCACCGGAAATCATCATCTCCGAGCGATACTCTAACAGATCTGAAACCGCCATTTTAATAGCAGCCAGCGATCCCGCACACGCAGCATCAACCACACAGTTAGTGCCACCAAAATTAAAGCGGTTGGCAATACGCCCGGCGATAACATTACCTAACATGCCCGGGAATGAGTTCTCTTCCCACGGAATATAGGCTTTTTTGAATTTATCGATAATAACCTGGCGATCCGCCTCAATCACACCGGACGCTTTTAATACTTTATCTAAAACAGGCCCCTGCAGGCGCGACATCAATTGCCCGCCCTGCTTTTGGCCTCCGCCCACGCCTAAGGTGATACCCACTTTATCGCGGTCATAACTGTTTTCATCACTGATGCCAGCATCGGCTAATACATCACGCGCCACCACTAAAGACATTAACTGGGTAATATCAGTCAGTTCTAAAATGTTCGGCGGCAGACCGAATTCCATCGGATCAAAGTCAATTTCCGGTAAAAAACCACCACGTTTACAATAGCTTTTATCCGTAGCTTTTTTATCACTAGAGTAATAATCATCTATTGCCCAGCGATCTTCCGGCACATCTTGTATGCCATTCACCGACTCAACAATATTGTCCCAAAATTGCCCGAGGTTTTTGCTTTCTGCAAAAACCGAAGCCATACCAACAATCGCAATCGGACAGTCACGTAAACGTGAATTTAACTGCTTATCTTCCACTGTCTCAGCGATGTTAGTGTTTTCTTTGTTCGACATTCTATTACTCCAGTTAGGATCTATTGCGTATTCGTTATAAATATTAAACGGCTGTTTTTACTGCTCATCTAATAAACGAAAACGGCTTAAAAATTCATTGTAATTACCGGCAAGTACACGGCGGATATGAAACGGCGCTTTTTTTAATACATGTTTCATATAGCGTCTGGCGGCATTTTTTTCATCATCAAAATACAGATCAACATAAACCCAGCCACTGTCCGGATCGTTCGCCACTAAAAGACGATAGGGTTTTTTCTGATCTGCAAATTTTGGCAAGGTGGTAACATTAACCTGAACCACATCCAGGCAACTTAACTCGGTTGATTTCGCATTTAGCGCATGCTCGGTCAATTCACTGCTGGCTTGGTTCTCTGCTTGTTCCTGCTGATGTTTTTGGCGCATCTGATTTAATACATCAGACATCGCCTGCGGTGAGATTTCAGAACTGATCACCGCATTAGAATCATGCGCTTCAATATCCACCAGCACCCGGCCCTGCTCATTTTCACCGCCAACTAACGGATCCATATCCGCTAATCGCGATACGCCATGCCGCTTTAAACAACGCTGCAAGCCCGCACGCGAAGTACTCGGATTAATAAACTCCTTGCACACAGCAAGCAGTTCATCCAGGGAGAGTTTCAAACGGGTACGCAACTGCACCACTACATATTCCTGCTCGACACTCAGTGTGGTATTGAGTTGCTTTCGTATATGCGAGGCATCTTGCGTATCTGCGCGTTTTCGCCATTTACGAACAGTCGATTCAGAAATTTTCAGCAGGCGCGCAAGCACCGCCGTAGGCAGATCGGATTCATAAATAAAAGCGCGTATTTCCGGTGTGGTCGTCGCGTTCTTATGTTGTTTAGGCATTAAAATCAGGCTTCATTAAGTGGTTAATTTAACTGATGAATTGAATAAAAGCAGTAATATACACAGGTATCACACCCTACACAATCACCCGATACTTAATTTACCTTTAATGTGAGGAGAGGAGGGTTTTTGCTGTTGATTGGTTATCTTTAGTTAATAAACAGCCATTGCCAATAGGTAATGCCCAAAAGCAGACATTCAGCGGGTGGATATATTAGCTAATCAACAAAGGTAGTAAATAATCAAGGTTAAAGATCATTTTAATTTTGATAAATATTTCTGCATTATCTGTTCAAGCTCTCCTGAGCTCTCCATTTCACTAATACCAGCATTTATAAGCATATTTAGCTCTTCTGCGAATTTGTAATCCCTAGAGATACCCATATGAAACTTGGTAGGCTTTATGCCAGGAATAAGGTCGCAGCCAAGATCAATGCCAGAAAAGAGATCCTCTTCTAGCAACTTATAGCCAAGCAACACCTCATATCGAGCGAGAAAAATATCACAGCGACCAACCTCTAATAACTGTAACAATTTTTTAAAGGAGTGCGCTGTTCTCAAAACATCATCATTATTGACGCCATAACCAGTGTAGTTTGAGCCAAAGCGACCGCATACAACCCCTGTTTTAATAAGATCCGCTGGAGATTCAATGCTTATGCCATTAGGGTAGTGTTTTCTGGAATAGAAGAAATAAGCGTTAGTGGTAAATAGATGCCTTGTCAAAATGTACTCAGTCGCCCTCTCTTCCGTGTAGATCATATCCAAGGCAACTTGAGCACCATTATTATTCTTTACGTTTTGCAAGCAGCGTTTCCAAGGAATAAAAATAAACAATGCATGCATATTGTGTTTGGCTAATACCTTCTCGATAACTTCGGCGTTAAACCCACGCGCTTGAGTTAAGCCTGAATTATTAACCTTTTCTGCCCATAGATAAGGGGGAAAGCCATCACTATCTTCACAAAAAGTTATAGTGCTACCTTCCATAGCGGGATTGGCGTTAGTTGATTGTATAGGGCTTAACAATGAAAATACCATTAATACGGAAACTATTATAAAACCTATATTCATAACTTCGCGCCTTTAATAAAACTATATGCATTAATTATAGAGTCGAATATCAATAAAAGAAAAAAAGTACATATTCCGGAGCATCGTGAACAGTGATTCAGGACTATCGA
>NZ_CEZLMY010000193.1:0-6176 GCF_983033635.1 Psychromonas sp.
GTCGTTCAGATACACTTGTGCGTTTGGAGAGGCAAGCTTTTGCAGCGATGCAGGGCCTCTTTGATGATGGCAACGGTAATTTCACTGTAAAAGGGGAGCCTGATAGCGCTTTTGCAAGCAAGCTGTTATTCAGTCCTCAGTACAATAAGGAAAAAGCCTCTATTATGGAACCGATTCAGGAGTTCCTTGAGACTGTTGGGTACCGTATGGCTTCTGAGTCTAAGGCTCTGCAAAGCAAGCAAACAAAATATGTATGGTTTGCCATTTTGCTGATCATTATTTCCACACTTATGGCGCTTATTGTTGCCTATTATATTAGAACTAAGGTTGTTTCCCCTGTTTTTTCTTTGAAGCGCGAGGCTCACATTATTGCAGGGGGGAATTATCAAGCCCGCTGCCAGGTCAATGTGGAAAATGAATTAGGCTCACTCGGCCGAAGCCTTAATGAAATGGCCGATTGTATTGAGCTGGATATAAATAAACTACGAAAAATGGCAACAACTGATGAGCTGGTCGGTATCAGCAACAGGCGGGCTTTTATGCAGTCCATGGAGCTTGAGGTAGATCGTGCTCATCGATATCAGACCCCTTTATCTCTATTGATGATAGACGTTGATAAGTTTAAAGTCTTTAATGATAACTACGGCCATCTTGTCGGTGATGAGGTATTAAAACTTATTTGTAATGTCAGTCAGAAAACGCTTCGTGATCATGATCTGATGGGCCGGATTGGTGGTGAGGAATTTGCTTTCCTTTTACCGGAAACCAATATTGATTCAGCTATCATTGTTGCAGAGCGTATCCGAACTGCTGTTGAAAATTCCTCTCTTATTTATGAGTCAGAAAAACTGCAGGTTACAATCAGTCTAGGTGCGACTCAACTGATAAAAGGTGATGTTCTTGATGCATTTCAAAAGCGTGCTGATATGGCGATGTACAACTCAAAAGAAAAGGGTCGCAACCAAACCTCCTGGCTTTAAGGGATAACTCCTTAATGCTATATGTGCTAATGAATTGAATTTTGCGTCTCACTTATCCTTTACTATGAATATATAATTTTTATGTGAGTTGTATTGATATTATTTTGTGACAGTTCAACACAATAAATAAAACAGAAAATCCGGTAAACTCAGATAAATAAGGTGTAAAAAAAATATAAATTATATAGTTTTTTTGTGGCGTAATAACGTTTAATATGTAGCTTATAAATGGCTATGCATTAATCAATAATAGGAATGAGAGTGGTTGATTATCAGATTAACAACTCAGCAATAGAATATGGATAATTCAACTAGTTATAAATCAGCATTAAACTTAAAAATAATCGGCAGCTTTTTCTCTCTACTCACACTTTTTGCATGTCACTCTACAGAGCCTCGTTTACCCGAATCACCTCAAGAATTTTGTGGGACTATTCAGGCTGAAGCAAAAACAACCTTATCAGAGCAGTTATCTGGCGTTTCCCAAAAAATGCAAAGTAAAACGGGGGTATATGTATTAGAGCAAGGTGCTGAAGCTATGTTCTCGAGAGCATGGCTTAGCTCTCATGCTGAGCAGACTATCGATGTACAGTACTTTATTTTTTCTGCCGACAATATAGGTTTAATCGCCATTGATTATCTGGTGAGAGCTGCTGAACGTGGTATTAAAGTGAGAATATTAGTCGATGATATTATGGTCGATGCTAAAGGTGATGAATTATTAATGCTGGATGCACATGAAAATCTTTCGATTAAAATCTATAACCCGATGGCAAATGTCGGTAAAAATATAATTGAAAAGATGGTGAATATAACGACGGATTTTCACGGCTTCAATCAACGAATGCACAATAAGACTTTCACTGTAGATGGTAAAGTCGCCATCACCGGAGGCAGAAATGTCGCCGATGAGTATTTTGGTTATGATCATGAGTATAACTTCAGAGATAGGGATGTTCTTTTAATTGGTGGTGTTAGCACTGACATTCAAAAATCTTTTAACCAATTTTGGGATGATAAATTAAGTGTACCAGTAAATAAACTGGTTAAAATCAAAGGCAGCCCAGTCAGCAGCCCAACGTTTGCAGCACTTCATCAGTACGCCTGTAACCCTGATAATTTCTTGCCGCAGATTCGAGAGCAAATTCAGAATATGCCGGAAGCGTTTAATTACATACAAGAAACGGGAAAACTGCATTGGTTGGATGAGATTGAATATATTTCAGATGCGCCAGGCAAAAACAATCAAAATGAATTTTTAGGCGGTAGTGGCATATCAACGGAGCGGTTAATCACTTTAGTCCAAAAAGCTGAAAAGTCCGTCATCATTCAAACACCTTATTTAATCACCACTGATCTAGGCAAAAATATCTTTAAGCAGCTTATTGATAAAGGGGTAGAAGTTAAAATATTAACCAATAGTTTAGCCTCCAACGATAATCTTGAAGCCTTTAGCGGTTATCAAAGAGATCGTGATGCGTTACTTAAAACGGGAGTGAGAATTTTTGAATTTAAGCCTGATGCACAAGTTAGAAAAAAGGTGATGTCCAGTGAATTACAGCAAAAACTGGATCATATTCCTGTCTTTGGACTACATGCAAAATCAATGGTAATTGATGATAACATTACCGTTATAGGAACTTTTAATTTAGACCCGAGAAGTGCAAATTTAAATACTGAAAGCGTTACTATTATCCCTTCTGCAGAAATAGCAAAAAGCGTTAAACAAGGTATGCTGACGGAAATGAATCCGGAAAACGCATGGGAAACCACCCTGGATTGGAATCCAGATGGCGAGGTTAGTAAGATTAAGCAATTAAGAGTGAAATCAAGAATTGTAGTACCTAAAAATATCCTTTAAGAAACTGAATAAGCAGAATTCGCAACGGGCAGGTTTAATTCGAAGTGATAGACCTAAACTTGTATTCTTTCTCTTTAGACTGGGCATCAAACCATATTCAAAGACAACAATTAAAATGAAAAAAATTACTGAATAACAAGCCTATGGTTTCAAGTATATCAGCTACCCAGATGCCCATTTTGGGAAGTTGCCAGATATTGGCTCTGGGAGATCTGAATACATACTCCAATGAGCATAATAAAACAAAGCTACTTAACTTTGTTTTATTATGCATACTGAATTCAGTACTGTTAGAATAAATTTTTCACCTCTCTCCGTAATTAGGTTTTCTGTAATAAATGAAATCAATCCCCTCAAGTTTTTTTGGCCGACTGTTTGGCAACCCTACAAAAATAATAATCGACAATAACGGACTTACCGTTTCGGTTAAAAATGTCTCCACCGAAATCACATGGCAAGCCTTAACTTCTCCCCCTATGTTTAGTTTTGGATGGTTAGGGAAAACGATGACGTTTAGCACTTCCGAGCAAAATTATGTGCTTAGTAAGTTGGCTTATAACAGTGACAAAAAGCAAAAAAATCATTGCCAGCAGTTGTGGGTAGAGTGTAATAAAAATCGTCTTGAAACATTACTTACGAAAATAGATAAATTTATTAATAGTCGATATTTGCGCCAATCAGACATGCAACGCATTCAAGTGTCTGTAAAACGAGAATATGCGCGCTGGTTTCCTTGGATTGAATCAAGCACGGGTTTACAGCAAGTTTCTGAAATGGTGCAGTTATTATCAAATTACCAGCATTGGCAGGAGCAAGATATAACGGCTTGTCGTGAAACCTATATCGATAAGCAATTACGTGCCTATCAAGCATTCTTTGACAGCGTTGAATCAAATCCTTTAACACAAAGGCAACGTAGAGCCTGTGTTATTGATGACGACAATAACCTGTTATTAGCTGGCGCAGGGACAGGTAAAACCAGTGTCATGGTTGGTCGAGCAGGGTATTTACTTAACAGTCAGAAGGCGAGTTTTAATGATATTTTGTTATTAGCTTATGGCCGAAAAGCTGCGAATGAAATGGATGAAAGAATAAAAGATAAGCTAGCCACTGATAAAATCAGCGCGACAACGTTCCATAGCCTTGGGCTTAATATCATTGCGCAGGTTGAAGGGGGGAAACCAAACTTATCTGTATTTGCTGAAGACGAAAAAGCCAAGTTTAAATGGGTGCAAACTTGCTTTGAACATTTAATAAATGATCAACAACAATACCGTCATTTAGTCTTGGAATATTTCAGTAAATATTATTATGTTGAAAAGAACGATTTTGAGTTTGATACCCTTGGTGAGTATTACCAATATTTAACAGATAATGACATCCGCAGTTTAAAAGGCGATAAAGTAAAAAGCTTTGGTGAGCTGTATATTGCCAATTGGTTATTCAACCATGGCATTGAGTACCAATATAAGGCTAATTACGCATTTGATCTGAAAACGGTAGAGCGTAGACAATATCAGCCTGACTTTTTCCTTCCTGAGTTGAATATTTATATTGAGTATTTTGGTATAGATGAAAATGGCGATACAGCGCCCTACATCGATAAAGATGAGTACCATGCGTCGATGCAATGGAAACGTAAAACCCACCTGCACTATAATACGCAATGCATCGAGTTAACATACACTCAGCATAAAAGGGGCATGTTACTTAATTCATTGGATAAATCCCTAAAAGATAAACAGATTGAATTCGAATTATTGCCAGATGATGCGATGCTAGCAAGTTTAAAGGAGACTGGGCGTATCACCGTGCTTGCTGAGATATTTGCTAAGTTAGTCGGACTCTATAAAGCGGCTTGTTTAGATGAAAGTACTGAGAAGAATATTATCGCTGCCTCTGCAGATGTGAAGCAGACGGAAAAAGCATTTGAATTACTCAAGCCTATTCTAACTGCTTATCAAGCAGGGTTATTAAATAGCAATGAAATCGACTTTGAAGATATGATTATTAAAGCGCTAGCGTATATTGAAACGGGAAGGTTTCAGTCGAAGTGGCGTTATATTATGGTTGATGAATTTCAGGATATTTCAGAGCCACGGGCACGTTTAGTTAAGGCTTTACGCGATAGTAATAAAGGAAGTTCTGTTTTTGCGGTGGGTGATGATTGGCAGGCCATCTATCGATTTAGTGGTGCTGATGTAACACTGACAACTGGCTTTGAGGGTTATTTTGGCCCGACAACGCAAACTGAATTAGATCAAACCTTTCGATTTAATAACCGGATCGGGCTGGTGGCAACTGATTTTGTCAGTAAAAATCCTGCGCAAATAAATAAAACGATTAAGTCGTGTAAGCACGTAGATGTGCCTGCTGTTTCAATCTTACGAAAGAGTGCTGGTGGTTTGCCTGCTCAAGGTGAACAAATAATTGATGAAATAGCCAATGGTGCAATTGATGAGGTGTTAACGGCTATTACTAGTAAAGTTAGCAAGCCTACAAGCGTATATTTACTCGCTCGTTTTTGGTTTCAATTACCAAACAAAGCAATCGTTTCCCGTTTAAACAATCAATACCCCATGCTTAATATACAAACGCAGTCATTTCATGCCTCTAAAGGTAAGGAAGCGGATTATGTCGTTATTATGGGGTTAAAATCCGGCAAGCATGGTTTCCCTTCCAGCAAGGCAACTCCTCCAATTTTAGATGCGTTACTAGCAAAAGAAGAAAAATTTGCACATGCAGAAGAACGACGTTTATTTTATGTTGCTTTAACACGGGCAAAAGATAGGGTGTATGTTATTGCTGATATGGTGGAAGCTAGCTGTTTCGTTAAAGAGCTTATTGAAGAGTATGACGTTGAGCTTAATGAATTTGGGATAACAGTTAATCAAGCTTTTGTTGATCAGATTAACTGTTTAGTTTGTGAAACGGGTACCTTAAAGGCTCGTTCAGGTCGCTATGGCCCATTCTATTCTTGTTCACATTTTCCTCTTTGTGATCACAAAGAAAGGGCATGTGGTAAGTGTGAAAGTGTAATGACAAAAAGTAAATACCCTGGTTTTAAATCTTGTTTAAATCCATCTTGTAATGATATTTTCCCGCTTTGTGATAAATGTGGTTCCGAAATGGTTTTAAGACAAAGCAAAAGGGGGGAGTTCTGGGGATGTAGAAACTACAGGGGCAATGAAGCGCTGAGTTGCAAGAGCGGTGTTGATAAGTCAAAAATCCAATGGCCGCAGTTGAGCCGTTGAGATGTGATTTTTATTTGGATTCTATCTCTTATATGGGGGGGCGTTTGCGACTTAGCTTTCTATCTCGGTTTGGGGCACAAT
>NZ_CEZLMY010000194.1:0-6032 GCF_983033635.1 Psychromonas sp.
ATATACAAGATTTATATAGCCAAAAGCGTGAGTTAATGACTTCTTTTCCTAAAATTAACGGTGCGCCCAGCTGGTCGCCAGATGGCAAACAGTTGGCAGTGGTTTTATCAAAAGACGGGCAACCAGATATTTATATATTAAATGTAATGAGTAAAGCACTGCGCCGGGTTACCAATAATCGTGTTATTGATACAGAGCCAAGTTGGGCACCGGACGGCAAAAGTTTGATTTTTTCATCGGAACGGGGTGGCAGACCACAAATTTATCAAGTTGAGCTCACATCTGGTAAAACAAAACGCCTAACATGGGAAGGTGAAATGAATTTAGGTGGCACAATTACCCCTGATGGTGATAGTCTTGTGCTAGTGAGCCGCCATAACGGAAATTATAAAATTTCAGTGCAAGATCTTGATTCTGGTGAGTTAAGAACATTAACGAGAACTCAGCTAGACGAATCACCAAGTGTTGCGCCTAACGGCAGTATGATTGTTTATAGTACTGTCTTTCAAGGTAAGCAGGGCTTGGCGTTGGTTTCGATGGATGGACGCTTTAAAGCGAACATTCCAGCAAAAAACGGTGAGGTTAAATCACCGGCATGGTCTCCATTTTTAAACTAAATTAATTAACAAGAAAATAAGGAAAGAAAATGAACTTAACAATGATTTCAAAAAGCTTATTGATTGCACTACCAATGTTGGCGTTAGGCGCATGTAGCTCTACTGGCGATACTGATTCTGAGTCAACTCAAACAGCAACCGAGAAAGCAACTGAATCAACTGCCGATAATACGGTACAAACAGAGACTATTGAAGCTGTTGAATTAACAGAAGAAGAGTTAATGGTTCAAGAGTACACTGCAGCGATTTTAGAAACGACTATTAGCTTTGATTTTGATAAATCGATGATCAAACCTGAGTACATTAAGATTCTAGATGCGCATGCTAAATTCTTAGTTAATAACCCTGAAAAATCTTTGACCATTGAAGGTCATACTGATGAAAAAGGCACGCCTGAATACAATATCGCACTAGGCGAACGTCGTGCTGCATCTGTTTCTACTTACCTGGAAAATATGGGTGTTGCATCAAGCCAAATTAGCATTGTAAGTTACGGTGAAGAGAAGCCTGTTAACTTTTCTCATGACGCTGCGGCTTGGGCTGACAACCGTCGTGCAGAATTAACATACTAATTACTGAGTATGAAAAAAGTTAATTATAATGTGGTCATTTTTATGACCACTTTTTTATCTGCTTCTGTTTTTGCAGCCGCGCCTGTTAATGATGTGACGCTTGCAAAAAGTGATAAACAGATAGAAAAGCAGTTGCAGGAGCTTACCCGTTTATTAGAAACGCGTAATAAGATGCAGATACGTTTTCAAAATCAACTTGATCAACTATCGCAGGAGATGAACCAAATTACAGGTAGTATCGAGCTGTTTAATCATAAAATTGAGCAGATTGAAAACCGTCAGCGTAATTTGTATCAACTGATTGAAGAACAAAATAAACCGGCAATAACTGCAGTTGCCAATAATGGCTCTGTTGCACCTGGTGCTGAAAATGAACAAGCAGTTTACCAGAGCGCCGTAGATCTAGTGCTTGTTAACAAAGAGTACGATCAGGCAGTTACTGCATTTGAAGCGTTTGTAATTGATTATCCTAAATCAAGCTATGTTGCTAATGCGCAATATTGGCTAGGACAACTGTTATACAAGCAGAAGAAACGTAAGGAAGCCAGATCGGCTTTTCTAATCGTTACCGAGCAATTCCCTGATTCAAGCAAACGTCCTGATGCCTTGTTTAAAATTGGTATTATCGATGAATATTTAGGTGAAATAGCTTCAGCCAAAGATTTTTATAAAAAAGTATTAAAAGAGTATCCTGATTCATCTGCCGCAGGGTTAGCTGAAAAACGTTTAAAAGGTTTATAAAAGCAGTTGAGAACAAGCTTAAGTGAGGCTTGTTTTCTATTTTGTTTATTTTCTCAGCAAACAGAAAAAAAAATATTATTTTTTGTTGCGCTATTAAAATTTTTGTATATTATACGCCGCAGTTGAGACCGATGTGTGATTAAGTTCATATTAAGTCGCAATTAATAGTAACACCGAAAAATGTTCGGGCCGTTAGCTCAGTTGGTAGAGCAGTGGACTTTTAATCCATTTGTCGAAGGTTCAAATCCTTCACGGCCCACCACTTTCCTTATAGTTATCCCTTTAATTTAAAATCCCCTATATAATTTATCTGCATTTAATTCTGTACACATTAGTTCGTGTAATTGTTATAATTTGCACCCATTTTTAATATCTAAGAGACGATGATGAGCAAATTCTCTCCCCTTGTTGGTTCTGACTATCCTTTCCCAGCTAAGCCTGCTGTGCTTTCAGAGCAAGAAAAGCTCGATTACAAAGCCAAGATAAAACAGTTATTAATCGATAAAGATGCTGTTTTAGTTGCTCATTACTATACAGATCCTGAAATTCAGGCATTGGCAGAAGAAACGGGAGGTTATGTTGCTGACTCGTTGGAGATGGCACGCTTTGGTCGTGATCACTCAGCAAAAACACTGATTATTGCCGGCGTTCGTTTTATGGGGGAAACAGCGAAAATTTTAACGCCTCATAAAAATGTTTTAATGCCAGAGCTTGAAGCAACTTGTTCGCTAGATGTTGGTTGTCCTATTGAATCATTCTCTGAATTTTGTGACCAGCACCCAGATCGCACTGTTGTGGTTTATGCGAATACCTCTGCAGCTGTTAAAGCGCGTGCTGATTGGGTAGTAACCTCAAGCATTGCATTAGAGATTGTTGAACATCTCGATAGTGAAGATAAAAAAATAATTTGGGGACCAGATCGCCATTTAGGTAGTTATATCGAAGCAAAAACAGATGCGGATATGCTGATGTGGCAGGGCGACTGTATCGTTCATGATGAGTTTAAAGCCAGTGCGCTTCGAGATATGAAGGCGGTTTATCCAGATGCAGCTATTTTGGTTCATCCCGAATCACCAGAGAGTGTGGTGAAATTAGCCGATGCTGTCGGTTCAACAAGTCAATTAATCAAAGCAGCTCAAGAACTTCCTAACAAACAGCTAATTGTGGCAACCGATACCGGTATTTTCTACAAAATGCAGCAAGCCTGTCCTGATAAAGAGTTCTTAGCGGCACCAACCGCTGGTAACGGCGCAACATGTCGTAGCTGTGCTCATTGTCCTTGGATGGCTATGAACGGCCTAAAAGCGATATATAACGCATTAAATGATGCAACAGGTCATGAAATCCATGTAGATGAAACAGTTGCACAAGGTGCGCTTGTTTCATTAAATCGCATGTTGGATTTTGCAGCAGAACAGCAGTTAAAAGTTAAAGGTAATGCTTAAACCTTTATCTGCATAATTTTTAAATAAGGCAGATAGTTTCGCAACTGTTAACTGTCCGCTCTGAATTGGCATATTTTCGCGCTTTGCTTATAGTATGCCCACTTTTACCTACTAACTATTGAGAACTTATGATCACAAATGATGTTTTACGACGTGTACGTTATGCGTTACAACTTAACGATAAAAAAATGCTAGAGATTTTTGCGTCTGTCGATAATGCAATTGATGAAAATTACCTGCACAGCATCATGGCAAAAGAGGGTGAAGAAAATTTTGTATTCTGTCGTGATAGTCTTTTATCACTATTTTTAGATGGCCTTATTAATGAAAAACGTGGTAAAAAAGAGGGTTCAAGCCCAATTATTTTGCCAGCCAAAGAGGTAATGCCTAATAACGATATTCTTCGTAAATTACGTATTGCACTTAATTTCAAAGAAGATGATATGCTGGCTGCATTAGATTCTGCTGAATTCCCTGTGTCTAAATCTGAGCTATCTGCACTGTTTAGAAAGAAAGATCACCGCAACTATAAAGTCTGTGGCGATCAGTTGTTACGTAACTTCTTAAACGGTATAACTAAACGTTTCCGTGGCAGTGAAGGCGAAGCTTAATTTGTAATTAGCTTGCTTTATAAATTGAAAAACCGAGCTTTTAGCTCGGTTTTTTTGTAAGTAACAGACAATTATTGAGATCTATTATGATAATTAAGCATTTTCACTGCTAAGAATTTGATCCGCCCAAGTGAGCGATTTTTTGTAGGCTTGAAAACAAATCTCGCTGTTTAAGCTCAGTGTTACGGCAATAACTTCACTCTCTTGCCAGTCGCCTTGTTCAATTTTTTTTATTAAGAGTAAATAAAGCGCTAAGTCGTTATTTTCATTTCGAAGTGCTGCTTTTATTTCACTGTGTACGGGCAGGACGTTAAGCAAACTTTCTAGATCATGATCTAAAATACCATCAATTAATGATAATATGCCGGTTAAAAAAGCTTTTGGTGGATTTTCACTTGCATGACGAAAATGCGCAATTTGCTCACAAAATTTTGCTCTGACTAAGGATAAGCGCATTATTTCAGGTGTTTTTCCTTCACTTAAATCTGCTAGTGAAAGTAATGCTATAAATTTCTTTAGTTCAACCTCGCCAATATAAGCAAGTGCGTGTTTTAGTGAAGAGATTTCTTGACGGCTACCGTAAGTTGCGCTGTTAATAAATCGCAGTAATTTGTAGCTCAATCCCGGATCAATACGAAATATGTCATTTATCGCGTTTAAGTCTAACTCAACTTGGTTAGCGTGATGAATCAAATCAATAATACTGTGTTTGTTTGTTGATATTTTCTTTTGTTTTAGCATTTCAGGTTTGGCAAAGAAATAACCTTGAAAAAGTGTAAATCCTAACATCTTCAACTGCTCAAATTGCTGCGCCGTTTCAACTTTCTCGGCTAGCAATGTGATATTTAAACCCACTAGTTGTCGAACTAATTTACTAATTTCTAAAATAGTAAAAGCTAAAATATCAACTTTGATAATACTTATTAATGGAAAAAAGATCTGCCATTTAGGATCGAAGTCATAATCATCTAAAGCGATTTGGAAACCTTTTTCTTTTAATGATGTACATGCAGTAACTAATTCTTCATTGACAGTGACATCTTCGAGAATTTCTAAGACCACTTTCTGAGGATCTAAAAAACTTGGGAAATGACGAATTAGGGTATCATCATGAAAATTAATATAAGCAGGTAAATTACCCGTTATTTGTTCGAGCCCCAAGGTTAAATGATTATTGGTGAGAATGTTTGATGTTGCTTGGTTTGGATCAATATTTGGAAAACTATTACTCTTGCCGTCTCTAAACAAAAGCTCATAAGCGATAACTTGTCGATTAATATCTAGAATAGGTTGGCGAGCAACATATGAATACAAATTTGATCCCTCTGCGATAAATATTAGCTAGCTATTTATGCTCGCGTAACGTAAATGCTTTTTAGCCGTTATAGCGGTATTGATTATTAATTCTGGCAGGGAGGATAAAATTGCACCATGGTCTTTAGTGAATTATGTTATGTCAAGCAAGGTCACACCTGTAAAGATGCTTACAGTTCAAAAATTGAGTGCGATTATCTTTGTCCTTTCATATTTAACTCTCTATTCTCTCTAAACTCACATAAGTCTTTAACATCATGGGAAGGAAAGGGTTTTTAAGCCTTGTTGATCAATAAAAACCGAGATTACTTGTCGTTTTTCTGTTTATAAGCAATCATTTTCAGAGCTCTATCTGCGCCTGTATTTAAAGTCATAACTGGCAGATACTTAATGATTATAAAGTATCACAAACGAATTAATGAAGTGCTTAAGTATTATGCCGGGGATAGTTATTCTCACTTCAAAACTAACAACACAGATAAGGGGAGTTTGTAGTTGATCCGATCTAGTAGACACCTTTATTTGAAATAGAGGTGTTTATGCCAGCATATAAAACAGGAAAAAAGACTAATCAGTACAGTACTGATTTTAAAGCAACAGCAAGCGTTAAAAGTAACCTGTACCAGTCCCACTAAATATTACGCAACGCTCGGTTTTGGGAGAAAGCGAGCGTAAATGGAGTGATCTCAATAGATAAATAGCACAAAAGCTCTAAGGCGCTTTGTGCCCCTT
>NZ_CEZLMY010000195.1:0-4614 GCF_983033635.1 Psychromonas sp.
TGATGCGCCATGTAATGGCACCATTAATTTACAGATATTACTGAGTTTTTGTGATACGTCTTTCAATTGCATCCATTAATTTACCACTGATATTTGTTCCATAAGCGTTATCAATCTCTTGGATGCAAGTTGGACTGGTAACGTTAATTTCAGTCACTTTATCGCCGATAACATCAAGGCCAACAAAAATTAACCCTTTCTCTTTTAGTGTAGGGCCTATGGAATTAGCAATATGCCAGTCACTTTTTGAAAGAGGTTGTGCCACGCCACTACCACCTGCAGCAAGGTTACCGCGTGTTTCCCCTTTAGCTGGAATGCGAGCAAGGGCATAAGGCATCGGCTCGCCATCGACGATTAAAATGCGCTTATCGCCATCTTTGATTTCAGGAATAAATACCTGAGCCATACAATAACGTTGCTGATGTTCGGTTAAAGTTTCGATAATCACACCAATATTGGCATCATTTTCTTTAATACGGAAAATAGAGGCCCCTCCCATACCATCAAGTGGTTTTAAAATCACATCTTGATGTTTTGCGTGAAAATCCCGAATTTTTTGGCTACTGCGTGTCACAAGTGTTGTCGGTGTGAATTCACTAAACCAAGCTGTGAATAGCTTTTCGTTTGCATCACGTAAACTTTGCGGTTTATTAACGATTAAACAGCCTTCATCTTCTGCGCGTTCAAGCAGATAAGTTGCGTAGATATATTCAGTATCAAAAGGGGGATCTTTGCGCATTAACACCGCATCTAAATCAGAAAGCGGGTGATCCGTTGTTTCTTGCAGTTGATACCAATTTTCAGGATCACGTTGCACGGTTAATTTTTTACTGCTGGCAAAACAACGTCCATTCTCGAGATACAGATCTTGCATCTCTAAATAATAAAGTTCCCAGCCACGCGATTGTGCTTCTAATAACATTGCAAAACTAGAGTCTTTATGAATTTTAATGTCAGAGATTGGATCCATGACGATACCAATTTTAATGGTCATATTCTTTCCTTTGTAGCGGCTAAATGGTTATGCAATATCACCAAAACGGCATTGTAGTGCGGTGATGGCGGTTAAGGCTGCTGTTTCTGTGCGTAAAATACGCGGCCCCAATAATGTTTCTGTGAAGTTGAGTGTTTCAGTTAAATTGATCTCTTCATCTGTTAGTCCACCTTCCGGGCCGATTAATAAACGTATCTTATTGATATTATTTGGCAATGTATTAATTGAATATTTTGCACGCGGATGAAGCGTTAGTTTGGTAGCTGGATCTAAGCTCTCACACCATGTCTGTAAAGGCTGGGTGCTATGAATGGTTGGTACAATATTACGTCCTGATTGTTCACAAGCTGCAATGGCAATCTTTTGCCATTGTTGCTGTTTTTTGACCATACGTTCCGCATTGATCTTTACACCACAACGTTCACTAATTAAAGGGGTGATTTCATTAACGCCTAATTCCACCGCTTTTTGAATAACAAACTCCATGCGATCACCACGTGAAATCACTTGTCCTAAATGCAGGTGCAGAGGACTTTCATTAGCTGTTTCTTGAAAAGAGTTGATAAGTGCTGTGCAAGAGCGTTTTTGCACATCATTTAATGTTGCGCAATATTGACCGCCTAAACCGTTAAATAGGATAATTTCAGCGCCTGCTTTTAAACGCAAAACTCGAATATGCTGCGTGGCATCATCTCCGAGTGAAATTTCAGCCGAAACAGTTAAAGGTTGTGGATCATAAAATCTAGGGTTGCGCATAAGTATTCTATTTTCATTGTGAGTAATTAGGTTAAGTATAACGCGAAAACTTTATAGAAAACTATTGCTTAGAATTGTTTTATGCGAGCCTCACTTTATAAGTTGAGTTGATTTCATTTAGTTAGTAGATATGCGACAATTTCAAGTTATTATTTTAGCTTGCTAGTTTAGGAATATTGTTATGTCTGATTCGATTTTAAAAAGTAAATCCAGCGACCCAAAACAAGGGGTTTATTTCATCGGTACCACTCCTCCTAAACAAGATATGGATATTGCCTTAGTCTCAGGCATTGCAGATAAATTATTAGATAGACTCGATTCGCTAGACTACGACGGTTTGATTGTTTATGACATTCAGGATGAAACTTCGCGCATTGATAAACCACGTCCTTTTCCCTTTAAATATACCCATGACTCGCGTTTATATTCAAAACTGTTACATGATAAATCAGCGAAACCTGTGATCACTTATAAAAGTGTTTCACAACGTAATTCTGCTGATTTCTCGCGTTGGTTATCTGATGCGTGGCATCAATATTCAGTGCGCGATATTGTTCTGGTTGGTAGCCCGTCATCGACAGGTGAAATTAAATTATCTTTGCCTGATGCGTACCAAACTTTAAGCGAGCATAATTTAGATTTTTACCTCGGAGGGGTGACCATAGCTGAGCGTCATATCAGTAAAGGAGATGAGCATTTACGTCTGCGAGCTAAAGAGGCACAGGGGTGTGAGTTTTTTATTTCGCAAGCTGTTTATAACGCACAAGCAACAATTGATCTATTAACGCGTTATGCGCTGGAATGTAAAAGCCAAGGGGTAAAACCTAAACGCGTTATTTTGACATTCTCGCCATGTGGTAGCGCAAAAACCTTAGAATTTATTGAGTGGTTAGGTATCTCAGTACCTGAGGCGACCAGTCTGCGTATTTTACAATCTGAAAATCCTCTAAAAGAGTCATTACAAATTAGCCGTAATAATTTCGAGCAGATTTTACAAGCTTGCTTGCCATTAGATATCCCACTGGGCTTAAATATCGAAAGTTTAACGAATCGTAAAGAAGAGATTGATGCTGCTATTTTATTATTTAAATTATTAAAGGCGACATTAGATTTGAAATTAGCTGAATCGCAACTGTGATTAAATTTGTCGTCTGCTTTAGGTTAAGCAAACTATACAAATTACGATAAGTGACATTAGATCTTAAATTAGCAGAGTTGCTGCTGTAAATATTTTCACCTATTGAGTTCCCTATACAAAGGTAAGTAAATGAGCCTAGGCCATGAAGCACAAAATGAATTAACGCGTATTGCGGTAAAAGCGGGGCAAATTCTACATCAGCATGGTGCTGAAAGTCGTCTTGTTGAACAAACTACGCAGCGTATTGGTATGGCACTTGGCGCACAAAGCATTGAGCTGTCGGTGAGCAGTGATGCGATTGTGATCACCAGTTTATTTAAGGGGAATTGTGTAACCACCACTCGTCGCTGTTATGATCGCGGCATAAATATGTATATGGTGTGCGAGGTACAACGCATTTGTGTGATGCTGGAAAAACAGTTATTGGATGCGGATCAGGTAAAAGAACGCTTAGCACGTTTAGTGCCTTTTAAATATAACCGCTGGCTAGTGGTATTGATGATCGGTTTTTCATGCGCAAGTTTCAGCCATTTTTTTGGTGGTGATACACCCGTTTATATCACCACTTTTTTTGCCTCTGCTGGTGCTATGATTTTACGTCAAGAACTTGCTCATCGGCATCATAACCCCTTTGTTAATTTTGCTTTAGCTGCTTTTTTAGCCACATCTATAGCCAGTATTGGGGTTATAAATCAATTTGGTGAAGATCCTAAAATAGCGATGGCTGCTTCTGTTTTACTATTGGTTCCCGGTTTTCCGTTAATTAATGCAGTTTCAGATATGCTTAAAGGGCATATCAGCACGGGTATTGCGCGCTGGGTTTTTGCCACCTTATTAACTATTAGTGTATCAATTGGCATTGTTGGATCGATGGCGATAACAGGGGTATGGGGATGGATAGCTTAATGGAATTAATTAAACTTTTAGTTATTGATGCTTGGTTTGCATGGATCCCTGCCGTAGGTTTCGCTATGGTATTTAATGTGCCTAAAAAAATGTTAATTTATTGTGCTATTGGTGGGGCATCTGCACATAGCTTTCGATATTTATTGATGCACTTTGGGATACCTATTGAGTGGGCAACGTTAGCAGCTTCCAGTAGCATGGGATTTTTAGGCTTGTACTGGTCACGTAAACGCCTTATACCACGTCCCGTTTTTACCGTTGCTTCTGTTATTCCTATGATTCCGGGGAGTTTTGCATTTACCACTGTGATTGGCATTGTGGAGTTAAACTCAGGTGGTTATAACATGGCGTTAGCGCAGGTGGTGGTGGAAAACGGTCTACGTACCCTGTTTATTCTTGGTGCACTTAGTTTTGGTTTGGCATTACCCTCAATATTAATTTACCGTGGTCGTCCGATTGTTTAAAAGAATTTTTAGTGTAAGCTTCGCGCAATTAATTTTTAATTTTAGAAATAGGGTTTTATAATGTCAGATAAATTTTTCTTTAAAGGAAAAAAAGAGAAAAAACCAAAACATTCAAGTTATGGTTTTAATACTAAACGAGCTGTAAAAGCCGGTACAGTAGAGGCACCACTGACATTAATCGTAAACAGTGAAGAGAGAAAAACTGAGATTGAACAGATCCTGCAAGACAATGCACTGTTTGCAAATATCGAAGTGAATGCCGAAGTTGAAGAAAATATCTGTGAGCTTGAAGTTTTTTTAAATAAACCTGAAACGACTACTTTTGAGAAAAAACCAAAGCGTAATGATCCTTGTTC
>NZ_CEZLMY010000195.1:4624-6030 GCF_983033635.1 Psychromonas sp.
GTTCTTGCGGTAGTGGTAAAAAATATAAAAAGTGCTGCGGATAGTTTGCGCTTTGAGTTTAAATAAACAGATAAAAAAACCGTTAACTGATTAACGGTTTTTTTATCACTTTTATCTGCAACAACAGCTATTTTCTTGTTGAATTACCGGGCATTTTACCGAACCATAAGAGCAAAACACGCAACAGTCTCCCGCTTTGGGTTTTAATAACTTAAGACAGGAACTACATTCATAAAAGTACAGGCATGCATCAGTCGGCATTGTTTCTGTTTTTTGGAAGCCACAAAAAGGGCAAGTAAGCTTACTTTCTAAAATAATCTTAGCCATAAACAGCTTCCCTTTAAGTTATACCAAATCCGATAATTTTCTATTCATTTATGCTTGTTAAAATGAATGCTAGCTAGACATAAAACTATGTTTTAGTCTTTGTTATTTATTTGATTCATAACGTCCTGTTATTCCCAACTTCGTGGCCAGCTAAAGCTGTTTAAAATCGTTCCATACTATTTTGTGTAATTATAACAACTAGTTACTGCAATCAATGCCTTGCTTTCATCCATTTCCCCTACGCCTAAATAGATCACCTAATTAACGGAATTGGTATTAGTTTCTTGCCCGTATATTCTTTCAATTATAGCCTTGTCTAAAACGCTTTGAACTTCCGTCTTGTTAAAATAATAGCAAAAATTATAGCTGTGATAGATATTCTTGCGAGTATCCAGCCGATAATGTTTTTGCTGATATAAAATTGCAAACTTATAGTGGTTTCTTTAATGCGAATATTTGTACCGTCTTACTAAGTTTGCACTGCTTGTAATTAATCGTGAAAACTAATCAAGATTGCCGCAAGTAGTTTGAGTGCCGTTATTATTTCGTAAGTTTTAGGGTAAACGCAGACACTTATTTATGAATTCTCACCAACTCCAAAAGAGTGAAAACGGTTAAGAATACTATCTAGCTGGCTGCCTTGGTCAATATTCATCATATTTAAAAGTACTCTGTGAACTTTATCTGATCATCCTTAGATATCGGTGCTACTTTATTAATTAACTGTTAGTAAATTCTAGGGCTTTTCGCATATTTTCTACTGCGTGTGCTTTAATTATTTGACGATTTTTAACAAATTCCGGCTGAATTCAGATCAATAATTAGTAGTAATAAGCCATTGGATATTTCAACAAAGGGTATCGCCTGCACTAAGGTTTCAGTTTTGACTGGCGTGAGAGCTGGTTTTGTTGAAGTTGCGCTCTGGTTAATGTTCCATCTGATATTAACGTCATCGCATAAGACGTCGCAAAAGGGACTTGATACATATGAGAAATATAAACTATCTGGCATGGCTGCTTACTTTATTTTCTTTTGTCGCGGTAGCAGAGAGCCCATCACAAGATCTGGCTGAACTTGGT